>NZ_JADRHM010000007.1 GCF_018205345.1 Fusobacterium sp. DD2 | reverse complement strand
TTATATCTTAAATTTGATGAAAAATATTATCAAGATATGAAAAAAGTTATAGATGATGTTTATAATAGTTGGTTAAAAGAATTGGAGAATTATAAAAATTAGCGGATTGTATGGAGGAGAAATGAGAAAATTAGATGATGTAAAACTTGGAAAATTTTTAAGTCTTATTCTTAGACATAAACCAGAAACAATAGGAATAACTTTAGATAAAAATGGTTGGGTAAATGTAAATGAGTTAATAGAAAAAATAAAACTTTCAGGTAGATATATTGATATGGAAATACTGGAAAGAATAGTTAGAGAAAATAATAAGAAGAGATACTCTTTTGATGAAAATAAAAAGAAAATAAGAGCTAGTCAAGGACACTCTATTGAAGTAGAGTTAAATTTAAAAGAGATGACACCTCCAACTATTCTATATCATGGAACAGCAACTAGATTTTTGGAAAGTATTAGAGAAAAAGGGATAATAAAAGGAAATAGGCAATATGTTCATCTATCTAAAGATATAGAAACAGCTAAAAATGTTGGAAAAAGACATGGGGAAGTAGTTATTTTACCAATAGATATAGAGGGTTTAAAGAAGATAGGACATAAATTTTATCTATCAGAGAATAAAATATGGTTAAGTGATGACATTCCAAGCAGATATATTTTATGGGATAAAATTATTTATTAATATAAGAAGGAGCTATGGATATAAAATATTTTAAAGATGTAGATTTTAATACTGATTATTTTGAAACAACAATAGAGGTTTGCAATAAAAAAGTTCAACTTGATATAAATACTGGTGCAGTTCTTGAAGAAAATAATTGGGTAAAAGAATATGAAGAATATATATCGTTATCAAAGGATTGAGGGAAATATACCAAAGATACTTATTATGAATCTATTATAAAAAATATAAAAGAGTTAAATCACTATTATAGAAGAAATTAATAAAATAGTTAAAAAAAATTCCAAAGGAAGATTATACAAAAGAGAGGTATAAACCTACTTGGAGTTAAGGGGGAGTTTATGGGAATTTTAACAAAAGAAGTAATTAAAAAATTGGAAAAACAGGAATATGCAGTGGATGTTTTACCAATACTGGATAAATTTCAAGAAGAACACAATTATTCTGATGAAGAGATGAATAGCGATTTAGAAGTTGTACTTTGGAAATCTTATGCTTACATAAACGTGAATAAGTATGAATTTTTTGAATTGACAGAAAAAGTCCTTTCTAATGTTAAAGAAGAGGGAGTTAAAAATCATGAATGGTGTTATAGATATGCTTGTGCAATAGTTTATTTAAGAAGATTTGAAGAAGCCTTAGAATATTGTAAAAAATCTGTAGAGATTAATCCTGATTTTGTTTGGGCATGGTTGGAACTTGCAAAGATTTATTATAAGTTTGGTTTATTAGATGAAGCTTATAAAGCAATTGAAAGAGGTTTGCAGTTGAAACCCAATGAGTATACTTTTTTAACTTTAAAGGATGATATAGATAATAATAGAGGATTTGCTTTTTGTCTTACTCACTATGTTGATGAGGAAGCAGACAAAGATGAAGACAGGGAAGAACTTCTTAATATTGAGGATGAAAAGCTCTATAATGAATTTTTAAATAGAAGTGAGCTAGAAAAAGAGATTATAATTTTAGATGAATTAGAAAAATTTCAAGAGATAATAGATTTAATATCTTCTCTTCCTAAAGAAAAATTGACTAATAATATTATTTATTCTCTTTCTAAAGCATATCAAGATAATGGTGAAGTTGAAAAAGCTATACAAACTTTATTTACAATGGAAGATGAAGAAAAGAATACGGCTCTTTGGAATCATCGAATGGCATACTTATATTTACAAATAAATAGTATAAATCCTGATCTGCCACTAAATATAGAGAGCTTGGAAGAAGCTGAAAAATATATTAGAAAATCCTTAGAGATAGATCCTAAAGGAGAAAAATCAACGATATTGTATATGATAATATGTACAAAGCTGGGGAAAAGTAAGGTTGAATCAGAAAAATATGAGGATGGATTAAAATATCTTTTGAAGGCCAGAGAATTAGCATTAGATGAAGAACATATTATTTTGACTGAGGAAGATTTAGGATGGGCATATGATCACATGGAAGAGTATACAAAGGCTTATCCTTATTTACAAAATGCTGTTTTATTGGGAGTAGATGATATTTGGGTCAATTCTGAATTAGGATTTTGTTTGGGTGGATTAAAAAAATTTGAAGAGGCCATAAAATATTTTGAAAGAGCTATTGAGCTGGGAAGAAATGATAGCTGGATATATGAAAGAATTGGAGTTGCATATGAAGAATTAGAAAAATATGATGAAGCTTTAAAATTTTTCTTAAAAGCCAGTAAAGTTAAGGCAAGAAATACTGATTTAAGTTGGTTACTTTCTGAAATTGCTTGGATTTATAATAAGAAATCAGATTATGCAAAAGGATTGGAGTACTTAGAAAAGGCAAAAAAATTAGGTAGAGATGATATTTGGATTAATTCTGAATTTGGTTGGGTATATAATGAGTTGAAAGATTATCCTAGAGGATTAAAACATTTATTAAAGGCTCAGGAACTTGGAAGGGATGACCAATGGATCAATTATGAATTAGGATATTCTCTTGGTAGAATGGAGAGAGGAGAGGAAGCTTTAGAATATTTGTTTAAAGCAGAAAAGTTAGGAAAAACTGATGAGTGGCTTTTTTCTGAGATTGCCTACTGTTTAAATAGGGTGGATAGATATGAAGATGCTTTGCCATATCTTATGAAAGCCAGAGAAAAAAGGGAAGACAGTTGGATAAATTCAGAAATTGGTTACTGTTTGAATAGACTAGAAAGATATGAAGATGGATTGTTTTACTTAGAACAAGCAGTGGAAGAGAGCAAAAATGACGAATGGTTTAATTCGGAAATGGGGTTTTGTTTAAAAAATCTGGGAAGATATGAGGAAGCTTTAAGTTTTTATAAAAAGGCTGAAAAACTGGGCAGAAATGATGAGTGGTTAAATTGTGCCTTGGCTGAGTGCTTAGAAAACTTGGGGAAAATAGAACAGGCTATCGTTAAATTGAAAGAAGCTCTTACTTTTGAAGAGTGTGATGAATTATTTATAAAAGGTGAACTTGGAAGATTATATGGACAAGAAAAGGGAAATTATAGTGAAGCTTTAAAATATCTGTATGAAGCTGAAAAAATAAAAAATGATGATATATGGATTTGCTCAGAAATAGGTTGGAATTTATCAAATATCTGTGATGAAATTGAAAATACTCAGGAAAAAACAGTTAATCTTCAAAAAGCTTTGGAATATCTAAATAGAGCTAAGGAACTTGGAAGAGATGATTCGTGGCTTATGTCTCAAATAGGGTTTATCTATAAAAAATTTGGTAAATTAAATGAGGCTATTTCTTATTTCGAAAAGGCTAGAGTTAGTGACATGAGTAATCAGTGGATAAACTATAATTTAGCTGCTATGTATAGAGAAACAGGAGAAATAGAAAAAGCCTTGAACTTACTTGAAGTAGTTATAGAAAGTGGACAGTTTAAAGGGTGGACAGATTTAGAACTCGCCTGGTGTTATGCTCTAATTGACGAGAAAGAAAAAGCAAAGGTATACTTAGATGAAACAAGGAAGTATATTGGTAGAGAAATTGAATCAGATCCAGACGTAAAAAAAGATTTTGAAAGTGTTAGGAAGTTAATTTCCAGCACTGTATATTTTTCTTGATTGATATGTTTGCGTAAAACATTGAAACTTATCAGAAAGACTAAAAAGGGAGAGATAATATATGTGGTTTTCTGGACAGAAAAAGGAAATTTCTAAGATTGATATATTTGAAAATAAAATAGTGATTGATGATAAAATTTTAAGTTTTCCTTTGGCACTTGCTGATATTGAAGAGGTTTTAGGAAAGCCTAGTAGACAATATAAGACTAATAGAGAGTGGCAAACTCATCAAAGTATTTTGTATATCTATGATAGTATGGGAATAGTATTCGAGGCTGATTTAATGAATACATTTAAAAATTATTATAAAAAATGCAATGTCTATATTGACGAATACCATACTATATACATGCTAAAACTCTATTTTGGGAATAAGGTTGTGCCGATGTATCACGATACGATAGATGAGTTGCCTAAAAAAATATGTAAAGCCAAAGTTACATTCGAAAGCAGAATTCCGTATTTCTTTTCTGACCGAGGGGAATGTGGAGATTTTAGATTAATTTTGTGGGCTCCCTATGGAGAAGATGTATGTGGAGAGATTGATAATTTAACTTATCCATTATCAATTACTTTTTCACCTAAAAGAATTAGTGAACCTGCAAATTATACAATTAAGAAGAATGTAGAAGACGCTTTGCATTTTGATAATATGAATTTTAAATTATCAATTATTCAAGTATTAATGTATGAATTGGAAGTTTTAGAGCCGTACTTTGATATATATGATTTTGCTTTGCAATATAGGGGTAAAGAGATTGATACTGAAAGCGATAAAATAATAAAGCCAGCTCTTAATTTTTTTAAAAGATTACCCATACCTAAAGCACTTGCATCTAAGGTTGAAGAAATTTATATGGATGGTGGAAATAATATTTATATGAACATTATACCTCAATGGAGCGGAGAAGATGGCACTTTTGATCTGAATGAAATTACCTTGGGAGAATTACAACAATTTCCAAATTTAAAAAAAGCGACGATAATGAGCAGTAATTTTGATGAGATAAAAACTATTTTTGAGAATGCAGGTATTGAAGTAGAAACAGTATAATTATCTAAGATAGCAACTGGAATAGTAAATTTTAGAAATAGATAGAGTGATAAATAAGAGTTTTCAAAGGCAGTGACTTGCATGGAAAATTTAGATATTTTTGAGATAGCATCTAAATATTTTTCTCGAGAACTTATCTGGAATGAATTTAATATATTTTTTGAAAAAACATATATAAAAAATATTCAGCGTCTTTCTAATAATAAAAAATAGGACGATATCAATTTGTGGCAACAAATTCCAAAGGAGATAGTATCGGATGTATAATTTATTTAGCTGGAGAATGGAATATATCTCAGATTACTCTTTCGGCTTTTGTTGCAGATAGATATAAAAATATGGATTATGTGGGACCTTAGTTTTTTGAGATTACAAAATTTTATTTTTTAGTGATGGAGAAAATTACTATGATAACAGATGAAAGAAAAGAAGTTTTAGAGGAGTTAGTATTTAAAGCAAGTGTTGCAGGAAATAAAGATTGCTTTGATATGACAGAAGAAGAATTTGCAGAAGAAATCGAGCAGGATGAAGAATGGATTGTATATAAGGAATTTTCAAAGCAAAGAAAAATTGGATTTGAAGAGTATGCTAATCAAGTTAAAAAAGAAATTCAGAAGATTTGTTCATCTGAAGAACTTCATTTTATGGCATATAGTCATAATTATGACGATGGAACCTTTTTGCTTGAACAAATAATAGATAATCCTAACTGTGCTATTGAGACTGCTCAAATGATTTATTGGCTTTCAGCACCTGATTATTACTATGATGAATTTGGTGGGCCAGAAAACTGTAATGAGGAGTATAATAAAGACTTTGCTGATCTATTGGTTAAAATGAATAATAAAGCAAATGGGAAAGGGTTCATAATTGATAGTGGAATAATGTTTTCTGATGAAATGAATGAGCATATTAAAAATTCTCAGCTTGATTATACAAAAGAAGTATATTCTAAAATTCCTAAATGTTTTAGAAAATAGATATATCTCAGAGCTATGAGGTATTGAATAAATGGAGAATAGTAGTTTGAAGACTATAAAAAAATATGATTTCATAGAGGAAATTAAAAAATGACTGCTACGATGTCATGGATAGCAAAGATGATCTCTTATAGACTTTTTTCTACTCAGTAGTATCTGAACCAGCTGGGTTTGATCCAAAGGATAAATGTGGAATAAAAGTCTATTGGTTTGAAGATTTGTCTGCATTATCAAAGGCGGAATTTCCAGAGGATTTGGATGAAGATTCTATTTTCCCAATGGTGAAAATTAAAATAAAGAATGAGAATTCCTATCCTTGCTGGGATGATTTTACGATTAATGTTCAAAGCTCATTCTGAAAAGTTTGTGTTTGATAGAGAATATGAGGGATATTAATTAAAAGAATGAGAGAGGAGCTAAACAGAATGAGTCAAAATAGTTGATAAAATACTTAAAAATAAAGTCAATGGTTATTAAATTAATAGAGGGGGAATTTATTATGGAAAATACGTCAGTTGGTAAATTTTGTGGAAGTGTTTTGCTTTCTGAAAATATGTGGGACAAACAGCAGTTATTAAATGATTTAAAGGAAGAATGGGGAATTGAAATTTCTCCAGAAGGGACTGAAGAAGATAATGATAACGTTATTGGTGATGTGAATGGTTATAGAATTGTTATAAGCAAATTCCCCATGCCTGTTCCCAATCATGAGGCAGAAGTAAACGCAGAAAATAATTATATGTGGCAGGAGGCAGTGGAAGTCACAAGTACTCACAAAGCACACATTCTTATTGCAGTATTAGGTGATGGGACAGATTTAATAGATCGTGGTCTAATTTATACAAAAATTATGTCAATTTGCACAAAGCAAAAATATGCTATTGGAGTATTTACAAGTGGAGTGGTATTTGAGCCAAACTATTATTTTGATGTTGCACAATCTATGAAAAAGGACGAACTACCTATTCTAAATTGGATATGGTTTGGATTGTATACAACAGACAATGGGATTTCAGGCTATACCTATGGAATGGACGTGTTTGGAAAAAATGAGATTGAAATTTTAGATGCCAAAGATGATGCTGAAAAGATATATGAATTTCTTATCACTTTGGCAAGCTATGTCATAGAAGAAGATGTAGAACTGAAAGATGGAGAAACCATTGGATTTTCAAAAAAGGATATTCATGAGATTAAGCTTAGCAAGGGAGTTGCACTTCCAGAGTAGGATACACTTAAAATCTCCTATGAAGTGAAGAAAAAACATTGGTGGAAGAGATAAGAAATAATGAAATTTTATGTGTCAAAGTTAAACCTAATTTTGATTATAGAGAGAATTGATTGTTGGTGCTTTAAAAAAGAAGAACAGGAACATTTAATTATTCTATGCGATGCGTATTTGAGATACATGGGGATAACGATCCAATTCCTATTAAATGGAGAAATTATATGAAAAGGTGTAGAAACTTGAGAGAAGAACAAGTAAATAATATTTTGAATATCATTATAGAAACGGACTATAGTGGTCATGTTTGTAGTATGAAATATTTATAGTAGGAAGGCGGTAATAGCTTGAAAATCATAAGTAAATTCAAAGATTTCTACGACTTTGAGATGGTAAAATACGGTATTGATGAAAAGCTAATCTTCAATAGAAAAACAAGTGAATATTGCCATGAACCATCTCAAAATTATGAAGTCAAAAAGGATTCTACCGGAAGAAATCATTTGGTATTGTTGATTGGAGACAAAACATTTTATCTATTAAAAAATGAAATAGAATCTATACACATTTCGATTTAATGGACTCTGAAAACATTATACAAAAATATTTAATCTGGAAAAATAAGAATTATTGGCAAACATTTTACTTAGATCTAAAAAATGGTATAAAGATCCCTCTCATAACTGAATTTGGAGCTTTATTCAATGAGATGTTAAGTGCAAATAGAGATAAAATGCTCCATTATTTTAGCAATTGTATGGGATATTATAGAGGGAAAACCTTAGTTTTAAATGAAAAAATCTCAGGTCAATTTTTAAGTGAACCAATCGTATTGATTGAGTACTTACATACAATCATAGACTTTGATACGAGAAAATGTCATAAAATTTTTAAATTTAAGTACAATCCTAATTTAAGTCAAATGGGCATCTATATAGACTCTGATATTGTCTGGCAGAGTCTGGTAGAATTTCTCTCTCGAAAAAGAAGTGAAAAAGAGGTTATGCCGGAAATTCACAATGATATAAAGATTGAGGAGCATGGCTTTGACTTAAAAACCTCTTTTAAACCTAAGATGAAAAAGAAAAAATAGAGGGAGTTATATTTTTATTGTAAGGACATTTATCTTATGCTATACTTACCATTAATAGAGCATATTAAATACTAAAATTTGGAAGATTGGGGATATGGTTATGAATAAACATTTTATATCAGGAGTGAGAGCATCTATTCCTGCATGCCTTGGTGTTATTCCAGTTGGGATTTCTATAGGAATGTTAGGGGTGCGTGCAGGGTTAACAGAGATTGAAATAATTTTAATGTCTGTAATGGTTATGGCTGGTTCATCTCAATTAATGGCAATTAGTATGATTACACAGGGAGCAGCCTTATCAACTATCATTATTGGAACTTTCTTTATTAACCTGCGTCATATAGTAATGAGCAGTTCTGCAATGCATAGAATAAAAGGAACAACATTGTTTAAACGGCTTTTAGGTGCTTTTGCACTGTGTGATGAATCTTTTGCTGTTTTTTCCCTATCAGATAATAGTGATTATTCATTTCTTTTAGGTTCTAATACTGCTTTATATGTCAGTTTTGTTGGAAGTACGGTTATTGGTAGTTTTATAACTAGTTTTTTACCACAAATTGTTGTTGATAGCTTTGGTATTGCATTTTATGCAGCTTTCTTGGGATTACTTGTTCCTGGAATTAAGCATAATGTAAAATTAATTATGCTGGTTATCATAACTGGTCTTTTAAACTGTATTTACCAATGTTTTTTACCTGCAAGCTGGTCGGTAATTTTGTCTATGATATCTGGTGCACTGATAGGTGTATGGTTGGTAGATGATGAAACTTTAGTAGCAGAAAAGGAGGCATAAAATGAACTATCCTATTATTTTACTTATTATTGGAATGGCACTTGTTACATACATCCCAAGAGCATTGCCTGCTGTTGTTGTTGAACATCTTACTTTTTCTCCAAAGGCTAAAAAGTTTTTAAGTCTTATTCCTTTTACAGCAATGGCATCACTTATCTTTCCAGGTATTGTCTTTGTTGATAATGAAAGACTTGAAATTGGTATCATTGGAGGGGTTGTTGCAGGATTACTAGCATGGAAAAAATGTCCTGTTATTATTTGTGTTGTTGTTGCTATTCTTGTAGATATGGTTTTATATTTGATGTTTTGAAGTTTGAAAACGGACGATTTTTTAGCTTAAAATGGTGGAAACAATGAAATGAAGAGAGTTTGCAATAAAAAAACCGTATATTTATATAAATATACGGTAATTATTCTCAAATGGTGCCCGGAGCGGGACTCGAACCCGCAAGGCATTACTGCCAACAGATTTTGAGTCTGTCACGTTTACCAATTTCATCACCCGGGCTTTGGGTTTATTATTTCGTTTACCTGTCTATATTACAATATTTCGGCTCTTTTGTCAAGGAAAAAATTAGTGATATTTTTATCTGAATAAGCTGTTGAATTCATTAGGTATTTCACTTGTAAAAGAGAATACCTCTTTTGTTATTGGATGTGTAAAAACAATTGAGTGTGCATGAAGTCCCAATCTCTTAATTGGGTTAGTAGTTGCACCATATTTTTTATCTCCAATTACACTGTGTCCAAGCTCCTGCATATGAACACGAATCTGATTTTTTCTACCAGTTTCAATATTTACTTCTACCATAGAGTATCTCTTATTCTTTTTAAGAACCTTGTATGTAGAGATAGCTTTCTTTCCTTCCTCTTTATTGTCAGTAGAATAAGTTATATAAGCCTTGTTCTCAGCAAGGTAAGAAGTAATAGTATCACTGTCTTTTTCCATAGTTCCTTCTACCACTGCAACATAAGTTCTTTCTTTTACCATATCATTCCAATTTGTCTGTAAAATATCCTGAGCCTTTGCAGTTTTAGCAAAAAGCATAACTCCTGATGTATCTCTATCTAAACGATGTACAACAAAAATCATATTTTTAGGATCTTTTTCCTTCAGATATTTTTTTAGAATAGAGTAAGCTGTATTATCCTTTTCTTTAGCAGTAGCCACTGAAAGAAGACCTTTTGCCTTTTCAATAACTATTATATCCTTATCCTCATAAAGAATAGTTACCCCTTTAAGATCCTGTTTACTTATTTTTGCTTTACCAATGCTTACAGTTTGACCTGCCTTTAAAAGATAGTTATATTGTGATACAACCTCGTCATCAACTAGGACTCTTTTATGTGTAAGCATAGATTTTATACTGTTACGACTGTTTTCAGGCATTTTTTCCATTAAAAACTTCATAAGTTCCATACTGTTATCAACTTTAAATACTGTATTTTGTTTAGCCATATTTTCCTCCATTAATATATTTACTCCCTATTATATCACATCTTTCAAAGAAAAAATATATTTAAATAGAGGGAATAAAAATTAATCAAAATAATGGAAATATGATATAATATGAATGGACAATTTGTATTAAGGAGGGAAAGTAAGATGGGAATTAAAGTATTAGAATGTAAAGAGGAAAAAAATAGATTTAGTATAGTAGTTGAACCTAAGGATATATTTTATGTAGATGGAAAAGGCGGACAGCTTGGAGATAGAGGTACTATTGGAAATTCAGATGTTTTAGAAGTATTAGAAGGTAAGATCTATGTAAATCGTAGATTAGAGGTTGGAGAACATGACTATACTATTGATGAAGGAAGACGTAAAGATATAGCTCAGCAACATACAGCACAGCATACTTTTTCAGCAGTAGCTTTTAATGACTATGATTATAATACTGTGGGATTTAGAATGAGTGATGATTATACAACAGTTGACCTTGATTCTAATGATCTTACAGATGAGATAATAAACAAGATAGAGAAGAAAGTAAATGATATTATAAATTCAGGAATTGATATCAAAATCTACACATTAAACCATGAGGAGGCTATGGAGAAAACAGGACTTCGTAAACCAATAAAGGAGAAAATAACTGGTGATGTAAGATTTGTTGAGATACCTCATATAGATCTTGGAGCATGTGCTGGATTTCATGTTGGGAACACAAGAGAGATGAGACTTTTCAAGATTATAAATTATGAAAGAGTAAAAGGTGGATATACAAGATTCTACTTTATAGCTGGAGATAGAGCACTTAAAGATTATTCATACAAGCATCTGATGAGCAGAGATCTATGTCATATGTTCAGTTGTAAAGAGAGCCAAATACTTGATATGGTAGATAAGATGAATGAGGCAAAACAGGAGCTTGAAAATGAAATGAAGAGCCTTGCTTTTGAATATTCAGAACTTTTAAGTAAAAAACTTTTAGCTGAAGCTGTAAAAATTGGAGATCACAGAGTTGTACTATATTCAGGAAATAAACTTGTAGGAGAGGATCTTCATAAAAATATAAGTGATGGGGATGTTATACTTATTACAAATCATGGAGAAAATTACTCAGTTGCTTCACAAAGTGTTGATTGTAAAGGGTTAATTGGATATATTATGAAAAATGAAAGTGGAATAAAAGGTGGAGGAAGCAAGGTAAGAGGAAACTTTAAAGGTGTAATTAGTCAGGACAGGCTAAAAGAGTGTGTTGAGGGGTATATAAAGAGTATCTAATTTAGTTGTAATTCTTTGTATATTCTGATATAATACATTGCTAATGAATTAATATGGAGGAAATAATGTCAGAAAAAATAAATTTACTTAATTTAAATCAAGAGGAACTAGTAGAATTAGTTGTTTCACTGGGGATGAAGAAGTTTTACGGGAAACAGTTATTCAACTGGTTACATAAAAAAATAGTTAGAGATCTTAATGATATAACAAACCTATCTTTAAAGGATAGAGAACTGCTTTCTGAAAAAGCATATATACCATTTTTAAATCTTTTAAGACATCAGGTTTCAAAAATAGATAAAACAGAAAAATTCCTATTCCAATTAGAAGATGGAAATACAATTGAAACTGTACTTTTAAGACACAAGGATAAGAGAAATACACTATGTATCTCATCACAGGTTGGATGTGCAGTAAAATGTGCATTCTGTGCTACAGGACAAGGTGGATTTGTAAGAAACCTTAATGTAAGTGAGATTATAAATCAGGTGTATACAGTTGAAAGAAGACTTGTAAAACAGGGAACAAACCTTAATAATATCGTATTTATGGGAATGGGAGAACCATTACTTAACCTTTCAAATGTGTCAAAAGCACTTGAGATACTATCAAATGAAAATGGAATAAATATCTCAAAAAGAAAGATCACTATCTCTACTTGTGGAATAGTACCAAGTATAGAAAAAATCTTACTTGAAAAACTTCCAGTAGAACTTGCAATCTCTTTACACAGTGCAATAAATGATAAAAGAGATCAGATTATTCCAATCAATAAAAAATATCCATTGGAAGATTTACATGCTGTTTTACAGGAATACCAAAGACAGACTAAGAGAAGAATTACATTTGAATATATCTTAATCAATAACTTCAACGTATCTGAAAATGATGCAAATGCACTTGCAGACTTTGTACATGACTTTGATCACGTTGTAAATCTAATCCCTTGCAACCCAGTTGAGGGAACAGATCTTGAAAGACCATCAGATAAGAAGATAGAAAAATTTGTAAATTTCCTTGAAACAGTTAGAAAGGTAAATGTTACAATAAGAAGAGAAAAAGGTACTGATATAGATGGTGCCTGTGGACAATTGAGACAGAAAACTCCTAAAAAATAACTAACTGATTAGGGAGGAGAGTTATGAAGTTAAAGAACTTTTTGAAATTTCTACTGGTTATCATTATAGTCGGTGGAATAGCAACAGCAGGAGCTGGTTTTTATATTTTAAATAAGTATTACAAAGCTCTTCCTGATATTTCAAATATCATTGAGGAGTATTCTCCATCAGTACCTAGTACTGTTTATGATAGAAAAGGTAGAGTAATAGATGTAATTTCAAAAGAAACAAGGGATATAGCAAAGTTTAAAGAGATACCTCTGAATGTTAGAAATGCATTTTTAGCTATTGAAGACAAAAAGTTTTATGAACATCATGGTATCCATTTTAAAAGACTTATAGGAGCTATTGTAGCTAACCTAAAAAGTGGACGTGCAGTGCAGGGAGCGAGCTCATTTACTCAGCAACTTGCAAGAAATGCCTTTCTTTCACATGAAAAGAGTCTTGACAGAAAGATAAAAGAGGCACTTATTACCTTTGAGATAGAGAGAAAATATACAAAGGATGAGATATTTACAAAATATTTAAATGAGATATATTTTGGAGCTGGAGCATATGGTATAAAAACTGCTGCAGAGAGATTCTATAGAAAGGATATTTCTCAGGTAAATCTTCCTGAGGCAGCTTTACTTGCAGGTATTCCAAATAGACCTGAAAGATATAATCCTACCAGAAAGCTCGATAATGCTCTAAATAGAATGAGACTTATACTTTCTGAGATGTATAAAGATGGTAAGATAACAAAAGAGGAGTATGACAAGGCTTTAGCACATAAATTCTACAATGATAAAAATCTTCCAAAGGATTTTGTAATGGATGATAATACCACTATAATATATGGTGATAAAAACTTTGTAGAGTACAATGTACCTGACTTTTCAACTCTTGTTTTGGATATTCTTTCAAAGGAATTTGAGGAGAACACCCTGTATACAGGTGGACTTAAGATATATACAACACTTGACCTTGATATGCAGAAAGTTGCAAAAGAGACTTTTGAAAACTACCCTCTTTTAAAAAGAGAGAATATGCAAGGTGGTATGATTACCATTGACCCAAATAATGGTGAGGTAATAAGTATCGTTGCAGGTAAGAACTTCAAAATTGGTGGATTTAATAGAGCCACAATGGCAAAACGTCAGTTAGGTTCATCTTTTAAACCATTCCTATACTTTACAGCTCTGCAAAATGGATTTGAACTTAATACAATAGTTGAAGACAGATATCTGCAATATGGTAACTGGATACCTAAAAACTATGGTAGCAGATACAATAGAAATATGACTTTAGTTACAGCTCTTGATAGATCTGTAAATACTGTATCTGTTCAGCTATTAGAAAAAGTTGGAATAAGTACTTTTAAGAAAAATATGGCACTTTTAGATCCAGAACTTAAAATACCTGATAACCTTACAGCTTCTTTAGGAACTGTTGAACGTACACCACTTCAGCAGGCACTTAATTACAGTGTATTTGCAAATGGTGGATACAAGATAGAACCTGTAATTGTAACATCTGTTGTAGATAAATATGGTAACGTGCTTTATGAAAATCATGGTAAGAAGGAAAAAATCTATGACAGTCTGGATACAAGCCTTATTACATATATGTTAAAGAGCTCTGTAATGTTTGGAAGTTCTAATAGAGCTTCAGTTTATGATGCTAATAAACGTAGAATTGAACAGGGTGGTAAAACTGGAACAACTAATGAAAATAGAACTCTTTGGTATGCTGGAATCACTCCTAACTATGTAACAACTGTCTATGTTGGGTATGATGATAATAAGCCTATACCAGGACGTATAAGTGGTGGTACAGGTGTTGCTCCATTGTGGGGAGAATATTATCAGGCACTTGTAAATAAGGGAATGTATGACACTACTGCTAAGTTCTCTTTCCTTGATAACTATTTAAAATCTGGAGATCTTGTAAATGAGACTTTATCACTTACATCTGGACTTTTGGTAGACAGTGGAAGAAACTTTGTTATGAGAAGAGGAAGGGTTGAGATAGAAAGTGATGCTAAGTATTCTAAGGGAATACAGGGAATCTGTGAAAATATGGGATATTATAATAATACTCAAGCTGTGACTCCAAATACTGGAAATCAGAATACACAGATGCCAAATCATGATATCAACAACCAACCTGATACAAATGAGTCTACTGACCCATTGTTACAAAGACTTTTAGGAAATTAGACATTAAGCTGTGTGAATAATTATTTGCACAGCTTTTTTTTATTTAATGTTATAAAATAAAATTCTCTTAGCTATCAATTTTTTCTATTTATTTTGCTCACAGAAAGAAAATCCGAAACTCACTTCGTTCAGACAGTCGAATTTTCAGTATTCTGTTTCGCTACATAAATTACGAAACAATTTCTAATGCCCGTGAATTTTATTTTTTATAAGAACAGTATAATAGAAAAATCCATATTTTAGATGAAATAAAAAAAATAAATGGTAAAATAGAAGTGTAGGGCTAGAGATTACAGAATTAAGGGGGAGGAATATGGAGAAAAATTTTACTTGGATAGATTTTTACAAGGAGTTTGCTACTAAGCTTGTTGAATATGAAAACAGAAGGGAATTACTTTTGGATAATATTTATAAAACATTAGAAGAGAGTAAGATAAAATCTAATTATTTAGGAAAAAATGGAGAAAGAACAACAGACATAGATCCATTTACGATATTTGGTATCTTTAATAGAGGTTTAACGAATGAAAATAGAAAGAAAATAGTTGAAAATATTAAGAGAATTTTTGATATAAATGAAAAAGTAGATGAGATAAACTTTGGAGGCATTCCACTGCTGAATAATCAGGCAGCACTTTTTTATAAATTTGAAGATGAAAGAGAAGAAAGTGATATACCAAATTTGTGGAGGTTATTTAAAGCAGCAGTCAATTACTCAGAAGAAGCGAATGAAACTAATACAAATACATTTATAATGAGTCTGGATGATTGTTTAAAAATAAAGGGAATTAGATATAACATAACTCTTGGTTTATTCTGGATAAGACCTGATACCTATATAAATCTTGATAGCAAAAATCGTGAGTTTATATTAAAAAATAAGGGTTTCTCAGAAGATATAAAAAATCAGCTTAGTTCACTGGAAGATGAATTAACAGGGGAAAAATATCTTGAATTTTGTAATAGTTTAAAAAAAGAAATAGAAAATAATAGATTTGAATTTAAAAATTTTGTGGAACTTTCTTGGAATGCCTATGAAAAGCAGGACAATGAAACAAATTATCCAGTGTGGGTAGAATACTTTCAAGAGTTTGCAGATAAACTCTTAGAATATAAAAATAACAGAAAAGTTATTGCTGATATGGGAATGGAGATATTTAGAATCATATGGAAAGATATATCAAAATTTACAGAAACGGGAGAAGATCCAACAAATCTGGATCCTTTTACAATTTTTGCAATGTTTACCAGAACAATGGCAGATGAGAGCAGAATAACTTTTCTTACAAAATTTAAGGAGTATTTAAATATCAAAGCAGATGTACCTAAAGAATTTCCAGGGCTGCCAATTTTTAGTAATCTTCATACACTTTTCTATGATATCAATGATTCTAACAAAGAGGTAGTTATAGATGAACTGTGGAATTTTTACGAGATAGCAATAGATTATAGTAAAAAAGAGAATAAAAATAATAGAGAGAGGTTTATACAGTCATTTGATAAGCTCCAGACTTTTAAAGGGGTGAAAACCAACATAACCTGTGGGCTTTTCTGGATGAGACCTTTGAACTTTTTCTATTTTGAAGGAAAGGCAAGAAATTTTCTAACTAAATTAAATGGCTTAAATAAAGAGGCAGTAAGCACTATAGAGGGATTTAGAAACAAGATATCTGGGGAAGATTATCTAAAAATATGTAAGATTATAAACAGTGAGCTAGATTCAGGAAATTTAGATTATGATAATTTGATTGAACTATCTATAGCTGTGCAAAGGGGAGAAGTGGAAATGGTTAAAAACAAAAACATTATACTTTATGGACCACCAGGAACTGGGAAAACATATAATACTAAAATATATGCAGTAGCAATTTGTGATGGGAAAAGTATAGAAGAAGTTAAAAAAGAAAAATATGAGGATATTTCAAAAAGATATGCAGAATTACAGGAAGGAGAAAGGATAAAATTCAGTACATTTCATCAATCATATAGCTATGAGGAATTTATCGAGGGGATAAAACCTTGCTTTGATGAAGATAATAAGCTTGATTATGAGTTGAAAGATGGAATATTTAAGACCTTTTGTAAAAAAGCAAAGGGGATAGAAAGCAAAACTAATATATTAGATGAAAAGAGTGTATTTTTAGAAAAAAGGGCTCCAGTAATATGGTGTGTACATTTAAAAAACGAAAAACAGGATTTGAAAGAGTATTGTTTTGATCATGATGAAATAAGAATCGGTTGGGATGTTAACAACGTAGAAACAGCTGATGAATTTGAAGAACAATCATCAGTTAAAAATATGAAAGTAAGGATGCAGATTGGGGATATTGTACTGATTTTTAAAAATCAAGAGGGATTAGTTGATGGAATAGGAATAGTGGAAAGCGATTATGATTATTCTGAAGATGTTTTTCCAGATTATCCAAGAATGAGGAAGATTAGGTATATAAAAAAGAATGAAGAGGTAGATGTTTTTGATTTAAATAACAAAAAGATATTTACCAGATATACAGTTTTTCCACCTGCTGCAATGAATGAAAAGAATAAATATCTTGAATTATTTAAAAAAATAGGATATTCAGAAGAGGAGTATAGAAAAGAACTCAAAAGTATAATAGATAAAGAAAAAGAAAATCCAAAACCATATGTTTTTATAATTGATGAGATAAACAGAGGAAATATCTCAAAAATATTTGGAGAACTTATAACTCTTATTGAAGAGAGTAAAAGGCTGGGAAAACCTGAAGAGACTTTGGCTATTTTGCCATACTCTGGGGATGAGTTTTCAATACCTGATAATCTTTATATTCTTGGAACAATGAATACAGCGGACCGTTCTATTGCAATAATGGACAGTGCATTAAGAAGAAGATTTGTATTTAAAGAGATGATGCCTGATTCAGCTTTACTTGAAGGTATTAAGGTTGAAGATGTAGATATAAAAAACATGTTTGAGATAATGAATAAAAGGATAGCTTACCTATATGATAGAGATCATACAATAGGTCATTCATATTTTATGCCATTAAAAGATGACAATAGTATAGAAAATTTAGCACTGATATTTAGAGAAAAAATTATCCCTTTATTACAGGAGTACTTCTATGAGGATTATGAAAAAATACAACTTGTATTAGGGGACAATCAGAAAGAGGATAGTGTGAAATTTATAATTGATAAGAAGGTTGAAAAGGGATTATTTGGAGATAGCACTGAAAGTTTTGATTTTTCAGAAAAAATATATGAGATACAGGATGGTGCATTTTTAAATCCCGACAGCTATATTGGAATATATCAAAAGAATATTAAGGATTGATAACTATGAAAAAAATAGTAGTTAGGGAGTATGATAGAATTCATAGTTTTAACAGCCAATTGGATAGCTTTGTTGAAAAAGTGGAATTTGAAAAGTTAAAAAGATTTATATTTACAAAAGAAAATATTGGAGAAGATAGCCCATTAAGTTTTTTTGATATAGGTTATCACAGGGAAATTGGAGAATATATTCAGATTCAAAACTATGTAGGGGTAATAGAACTGGGAAATAGCTTTCAAATAGAGATATTACCTAAAATAGCTGGATATAATAGCTTTAATGAAACAAGAGAAATTTTAATGAATATGATAAAGGCTATGGACAGATTCCCCATGAAAATATATAGAAGTGCCAACACAAGAGCCTATGAAATGAATATTTTTGAGATATTTATCAACATGTATCTTGTAGAAGCAATGGAGATAGTAAAAAGAGGATTGGTATCTGATTATGTAAATATGGAAGATAATCTTAGATTTTTCAGAGGGAAATTTCAGATAACTACACATGTAAAAGAAAATTTCAACAGAAAAGATAAAACCAGGATGCAATTTGATGAGTACAATATGGATATAGCTGAAAATAGGGTCATGAAAAGATGCATAGAGAGATTGAGAAAGATTTCAAGGAATGCTAAAAATCAGAAATTGGCAATAAGACTGCTTCCACATTTTGATAGAGTTAAAGATACGAAAAATATTGAAAAAGAATTCAAAGAGATTGTAATAAGCAGAAAGAATAAGCACTATAAGAGTATTATAGATTGGTCCTGGATAATATTAAAGGATAAAAGTTTTTCATCAGTTTCAGGTGATAATAGTACAAGGGCTTTACTCTTCCCAATGGAGCAGCTATTTGAAGCTTATGTTGGAAAATGGATAAAGAAAAAATTTGCAGAGTTTGGGTATGAAGTTACTTTACAGGCAAAAGGGAAATATCTCTTTGATGAGCCTAGAAGTTTTAGATTGATTCCTGATATTGTTATTAAAAAGGATGGAAAAACTATTGGAATAATGGATACAAAATGGAAAATACTTAGTAATGATATGTCAAATTATGGAATTTCTCAAGGGGATATGTATCAGATGTTTGCCTATTCCAAGCTCTATAATTGTGAGAATATATTTTTGCTTTATCCCAAGAGTGGCATAACTGATGATGAGATTAGCTATATCGGGCATGATATTAATGTAAGGATATGCTTTATAGATTTGAAAGATATGGAACAAAGTATAAATAATTTGTTAAGTCATTTACAAATGTCTTATAATAATAATTAGTTTTATTTAAGCCTCCTAAAATTATAGGAGGCTTTTTTACAAAAAAATGAGGTTGCTGTATCCATAAAAATAAAATTCCCTAAGCTATCAATTCTTTCTATTTATTTTGCTTACAGAAAGAAAATTTGAAACTCACTACGTTCAAACAGTCAAATTTTCTGTATTCTGTTTCGCTGCATAAATTACGAAACAATTTCTAATGCCGTGAATTTTATTTTTATATCATGAATCATTTTTTATAAAAAAATAGCCTTCTATATCACTATAGAAAGCTATCTCAGTTCTTATATCAAACTAGAATGGGAATTCATCATCGTCTTCAGTTTCACTAACATCATTATCTGGTACGCTGTGGAAATCTGGTTCAGCAGCACGAGATTGTGTAGGTTTTGGAGCTGAGTATTCAGGTTCATAAGGTTCATATGGGTCTGGACCATTGTATGAACCAGATGAATTTTTAGGTTCTAAGAATTCTACAGTGTCAACGATAACATCGTAGCTAGTTCTTTTCTCCCCATTGAATTCATATCTATTCATCTGAAGTCTTCCTGTTACACCAGCTTTTTTTCCTTTTCTTAAATATTCCCCTATTAATTCTGCTGTTTTACCAAAAGCAACACAGTTTATAAAGTCAACTTCATCTTTTGAAAATGCTCTATCTACAGCAAGTGAAAATCTTGAGTATGCTTTTCCACTTTGCCCAAATTTCAATTCTGGATCTCTTGTTAATCTTCCAGTAAGAATTATTGTATTCATTATATATACCTCCCAAAAATAATTTATTCCTAATTAATTAAGTAACATTATTATATCATATCTTAAATTTACTTACAATTTTATATTGGACTAATTTTCTGTTCTTTTTTTATAACTAAGGTTCTTGAAGACTTGATAGAAACAGGCAATTTCATTTGTGGCTGTACGAGAGAACCAGAGTTAATAATGCTCAAAAATGAAAGTGATAAAAGAAAAAATAAAATCGAATGGAAATAGCGGTTATAAGGAGTGTAGAGAAGTTAATAACTGGAAAATTTATTGACAAATCCTGTTATATCATATATAATTTAAATATGATATAGACCTCTTCACACCTCTGACAATGTCATGTGGCCCATGTTGGGGTCGTTTTTTTTAGGGAGAGAATAAGATGGTTGAAAATCATTGGAGTATAGATTTCATTAGTTCACAGTTAAAGCAACCAACAACATTTGAAGAACAGTTAAACAAATTAGAAAAAAGAAATTTGATTATAGAAGACAGAGAATATGCTTTACAAATATTAAAAAGAATAAATTATTATTATATTACTGGATATTTACATAACTTTAAGGAAAAAGATAGTGATAATTATATAAATGGTATAACTTTTAATCATATATATAAAATAATTAAGTTTGATATGAGATTGAGAAGCATATTTTTATATGCAATGGAAATGATAGAAAGAAGTTTAAAAACTAATATTTCCTATTATTTCTCACATAATTATCCCAATGGGAATATTTCTTATTTTTTTGATAGAGATTTTGAAAATAAGGATAAACATTCTAAGTTTATAAGTTATGTAAAAAAGAATATAGATAATAATGAAGATTTGCCATTTATTCAACATCATAAGCAAAATTATCAAGGTTATTATCCCACATGGGTAGCAATAGAAGTTTTTACATTGGGGAATTTAGAAAATTTTTATTCTTTATTAAATACGCCTACACAAAAGAAAATAGCCAAAGAATATGATTGTAGTAAATTTCAATTGGCAAATTGGATAGAAGCAATGAGAAGATTTAGAAATATGTTGGCACATGATACAAGATTATATAATTCAAAAGTAATCTTCACTCCAGCAAAGAAAAAAGAAAATAATATAACTACTAATAAAATTTTTGATTATGTATTGGTAATGAAATATTTAGTTTTAGACAAAGAGGAATGGGATAATAAAATAATAATAGATATAAGAGATGTTTTCAATGAGTTTGCTTCATATATAGATATAAAATGCATTGGTTTTCCAGAAAATTGGGAGACTATATTAAAGAACAAATAATTTTTAACCTCAGTAGCATTACTGAGGTTTTTTTATACAAAAAATTAAGAACACTTGATAATCCTGAGTATAAAAAAAGAGGGTATAACTATTATGGAAAGTCGAATAATAGCGATGTCCTTATCCTATGTTGTATTAGAAAACAACTGCAAAAAAGATTAGAACCTCGATATCTAGGAGTATTAGCGTGAGTTGCAACCCTTGTAATCTCGTGTATTACTAATTCTTTAATTTTATGTTATAATATTTTAGTAAATGTAAAATCCAAGGAGGAAACTATGGAAAAGAAAAGAGCGGTATTATTGGATGTAAGTGCTATGATGTTTAGAGCTTACTATGCTAATATGAGTTTTAGAACAAAAAATGAACCTACAGGAGCTATTTACGGATTTGTAAATACTTTATTGAGCATAATAAATGAATTTTCTCCTGATTATATTGGAGCGGCTTTTGACGTTAAGAGATCATCACTTAAAAGAAGTGAAGCATATAAAGAGTATAAAGCACATAGAGAGGCTGTACCTGAAGATCTTTTAAAACAGATACCAAGGATAGAAGAGCTTCTTGATTGTTTAAATATCAATAGATATAAAGTGGAAGGATACGAGGCAGACGACGTATTGGGAACGCTTGCAAAGGATTTTTCAGATGAGGGAATAGAGACATATGTAATTACAGGGGATAAAGACCTGGCTCAGATCTTAGATGAAAATATCCACATTGCACTTTTAGGACAAGGTGCAGATGGTAAATTTAAGATACTTTCAACAGATGATGATGTAATAGAGCATCTAGGTGTACCTAGTGACAAGATTATAGAGCTATTTGGACTTATTGGAGATACAAGTGACGGTATTCCAGGTGTAAGAAAAGTTGGACCTAAAAAGGCTATTCCAATGATTGAAAAGTATGGAACACTTGAAGGTGTCTATGAAAATATAGATAAACTTACTGAGATTCCAGGAATTGGTAAGACAATAATTAAAAATATGGAAGAGGACAAAGAGCTTGCTTTCCTAAGTAGAAAACTTGCTACTATCTGTAAGACTCTACCTATAGATTTTAAAGTTGAAAATATGGGCTTTAAAATGGATAGAGAAAAACTATATGAGCTTTTTAAAGAGCTTGAATTTAAAGTATTTATTAAAAAACTTGGACTGGGAGAAGAGGAAAGTGCTGCTCCAGTTAAAAAAGTTGAAAGAGTATTTGCTTTGATAAAGGATAAAAAAGATTTTGATAAGATGCAAAAGACTCTTTCTAAAGTTGGAAGAATAGGTATATATTATACAGATCTTGGTATTGGAATAAGTTCTGAAGAGAACGACTACTATCTTCCATTTGCAAAGAAAAGTGAAAGTAAGATAGGAGAAAATATCTCACTATTTGGTATGGAACCTCAAAAGAAAGAGGAGAGTGAAGATATTGATATTCAGGAATTTTTTGACGGATACAAGGGAAAAATCATTACTTACAATCTGAAAAAGTTCTTAAATCAGGGAATGAAAATATCAAACTGTGATATGGATGCTATGATAGGATACCACCTTATAAGCTCTCAAACTACTGAAGATGTAGAACTTCCTATTACTAAACTTACAAATGCACCACTTCAAAGTTATGTAGATAAATTTGGAAAGGAAAAACCAGAAAATCTACCTGAAGATGAGTATGGTAAATTTGTAACTCAAAGATCTTATGGGCTTTTAGAATCATATAAGATACTACATGAAGAGCTAGATGACAGAGATCTTCTAAAGGTGTTAAATGAGATAGAGATGCCACTTATTGAGATACTTTCAGCTATGGAAAGAAAGGGTATAAAGATAGATCCTGAGTATTTCAGCAAATATGGAAAAGAACTTGAAGATGCATTAGATGGGCTTCAAAAGAGTATATATGAGATAGCAGGAGAGGAGTTTAATATCAATTCTCCTAAACAGCTTGCAGAGATTTTATTCTTTAAACTTAACCTTCCACCTGTTAAAAAGACTAAAACTGGACTTTCAACTAATGAGGAGGTTTTAGAGACTTTAAAAGCAAATGGAGCAGAGATTGCATCATATATACTTGATTATAGAAAACTTTCAAAACTTAAAAATACATATGTTGATGCTATACCAAAATTAAGAGATGAGGAAAATAGAATTCACACTACATTCAATCAGATAGGAACTGTAACTGGAAGACTTTCATCATCAGATCCAAACCTTCAAAATATTCCTGTAAAATCAGATGAGGGAATAAAGATAAGACAGGGATTTGTAGCCGAAAGTGGTTGCGAACTTATGGGAATTGACTACTCTCAAATAGAACTTAGAGTTCTAGCTCAACTTTCTGGAGATGCAAATCTAAGAGCTGCGTATAATAATAATGCAGACCTTCACAGTTTAACTGCAAGAAAGATATTTGACCTTCCAGATGATGTAGAGGTTGGAAGAGAACAAAGAATTATAGCTAAAACAATTAACTTCAGTATCATATATGGTAAGACTGCTTTTGGACTATCTAAAGAGCTTGGAATTACACCTAAAGAAGCTGGAGAGTATATAGATAAGTATTTCAATCAATATCCTAGAGTTAAGGAATTTGAACGTGAAATAGTTGAGCAGACTGAAAAGAATGGATTTACAGAAACTTATTTTGGAAGAAGAAGAATCATAGATGGAATCAATTCTAAAAATAAGAACATTAAAAATCAGGCTGAAAGAATGGCAGTAAACAGTGTAATACAAGGTACTGCTGCTGAAATAATCAAAAAAGTAATGATAGCTGTTTATGATTATATGAAGGATAAAGAGGGAATCTCACTTCTTCTACAGGTTCATGACGAACTTATATTTGAAATTAAGAAAGAAAAAGTGGAAGAATATAAAAAGGATATTGAAAATATCATGAGAAATAGTGTAAAATTTAATGATGTTCCTTTAGAGATAAATACTAATATAGGAGTAAACTGGGCAGAAACAAAATAAATCTATAGGGAGGATAAGATGTCTTATACCTATGATGTCAAATTAGAGATTTTAAATAATGATTTAATAACTGATCTGGAGAAAACAGCAGAGATATCTGCTGTTTTACACAGTAAAAATGCATTTTATGATAAAAAAATAGAGCTTCGTCTTGAAAATATCTCTCTTGCAAAGAGAATATATAAATTTATAAGAGAGACAACAGAGCTTAAAATTGAGGTAAAATACCTGGTATCCAAAAGATTGGGAGAGCATAATGTATATATTATAGCTATTCCAAATCAGAAGGGATTTAAAAAATTCTATGAGATTATGCATAATTTCTCATATGAGATAATACTTGCAAGTGAGGAGATACTTAAAGGATTTATAAGAGGGGTATTTCTATCATGTGGATATATTAAGGACCCTAAAAAAGAGTATGCACTGGATTTCTTTATGGATGATGAGGAAACTGCAGATAAGTTTTACAATATTCTTTTGGAAAAGGGTAAGAAAGTATTTAAGACACAAAAGAGGAATAAACCTCTGGTATATCTTCGTAACTCAGAGGATATAATGGATATTATGGTACTTATAGGTTCTCTTCAGTCATTTTTTAAGTATGAAGAGATGACTATGATTAAAGATCTTAAGAATAAGACTATAAGAGAGATGAACTGGGAAGTTGCCAATGAAACAAAGACACTAAATACTGGAAATAACCAGATAAAAATGATAAACTATATTGAAAAGACAATAGGACTTGATACACTAAGTTCTGTTCTGCAGGAAATAGCATACGTAAGACTTGATAATCCTGAAAGTTCACTTCAGGAGATAGCTGATATGATAGGAATATCAAAATCAGGAGTTAGAAATAGATTCAGAAGAATCGAAGATGTATATAATAATTTAATCAAGGAAGAAACTGAGGAAGAAGAATGAGAATAATAAGAAATATACTTGAGTTGGAAGAAAATCTAAAGAACACATATGTAGCTATTGGAACATTTGATGGAGTACATTATGGACATCAAAAACTTATAAAAGAGGCAGTGGAAACTGCAAAGAAAAAAGGTGGTACATCAGTAGTATTCACTTTTTCAAGTCACCCTTTGGAGCTTATAAACAAGCATAGAGCTCCTAAAAGTATCAATACAATAGAGGAAAAACTATATCTTCTTGAAAATCTAGGTGTAGACTGTGTTATATTACAACCTTTTAACAGGGAGTTTGCAGATCTTACAGCAGAGGAGTTTGTAGATATTTTAAAGGAAAAAGTAGGAAGTGTAGAGGTCTTTGTTGGATTTAACTTCTCATTTGGTGAGGGAGGTAAATCAGATACAGGAGATTTAATCAAACTTGGAAATGAAAGAGGGATATTAGTTCATGAGATACCAGCAGTTTATCTTGATGGAGAGCTTATTAGTTCAACATTTATAAGAAGTCAGATATCAGATGGGAATATAGAGGATATAAATAGATACCTTGGACATTATTTTGTAATAATGGGAGAGGTAGTGCATGGTAAAAAACTTGCTGGAGAGATCTTAGGTTTTCCAACTGCAAATATAAAACTTGCACAGAGAATCTATCCAAAAACTGGAATATATGGTGCAAGAGTTAAAATTGAAGGAGAAGATTTCTATAGAGATGGAGTTGTAAATATTGGGGTCAATCCAACACTTAAACCAGGAGAAAAGAGCGTTGAGGTAAATATTTTAAACTTTGACAGACTTATCTATGGAAAGATTGTAGCTGTAGAGCTTATTAAATACCTAAGAGAAGAGAGAAAATTTAATTCCATTGAGACATTAAAAGCTCAGATAGCTTCTGATGTACAGGAATGGAAAGATATTGTAAGTGAGAGAGATAATGGAAATAGTACTGAAGATAGATAACTTTGAAGGTCCTTTGGATCTTCTTCTTCATCTTATAGATAAAAAAAAGGTGAAGATTGCAGAGATTAAGATTTCTCAATTGATAGATGAATATTTGGCAGTTTTAGAAGAGGCAAAGGAAGAGAATCTTAAAATAAAAGTTGAATTTTTAGTTATTGCTTCTGAGCTTTTAGAGATTAAGGCTTCTGCACTTCTACAAATAAATGAAGAGGAGAATAAGGAGAAGGAGTTAAAAAGAAGACTTGAAGATTATAAACTTTTCAAAGAGGTCTCACTAAAACTTGCAGAACTTGAAAATGAATACAATATATCATATTCCAGAGGAGAGGGTAGAAAGATAATTAAAAAAGCTCCTAAGGAGTATGATTTATCAAAACTTAAGGCTTCTGACCTGTATAGTGCCTATAAGAGGTATCTTGTGGAGTTTGAAGAAGAGGTTATGGAGCTGAAACTTGATAAAAACTATACCTTAAAAGATGAGATGGATAGTTTATACTTAAAATTATATAAAGAGAACAGAACTTTTGATTCATTATTTAGAGAGGCAGAGAATAGAATGCATCTAATATATATATTTCTCTCAATACTTGAGCTTTATAAAGAGGGACTTATTCTGATAGAAGGGGATGTTGTATCAAAAATAACTAGATAACAAGGAGTTTAAACAGATATGTTAAGACAGGGAATTTCAGTTGGTGCAATTACATTTATAAGTAGAATTACAGGTTTTTTCAGAGCATTTTTAATAGCTTATTATTTTGGGTCATCAGGAGTCACTGATGCCTATTTCAGTGCCTTTAAAATCAGTAACTTCTTTAGACAGCTTCTGGGAGAGGGAGCTTTGGGAAATTCCTTTATACCTTTGTATAACAAACTGGAAGAAAATGAGGGAGAAAAAAGAGGAAAAGAGTTTATTTTCTCCGTTTTAAATCTTCTATTTATATTTTCAACAGTTGTAACTATTATAATGATTATATTTTCAGATGGGATAATATCAGCTATTGTTGGAGGGTTTCCACCTGAAACAAAGGCTTTGGCATCAGAGCTTTTAAAGATAATGTCTATATATTTTGTCTTTATAAGTCTATCTGGAATGATAGGAGCAATGCTTAACAACTTTAGACACTTTCTGGTTCCTGCATCTACATCTATATTTTTTAACCTTGCAATAATAGGGTCTGCAATCCTATGTGGTAGAAAATATGGAATAAATGCTCTTGCATGGGGTGTTGTAATTGGTGGAGTATTGCAGTTTTTGGTAGTTTTGCCAACTTTTTTTAAAATAGTAAAAACTTATTCTTTTAAAATAAATTGGAAAGATCCATATATTAAAAAACTGGTAATTATGACTCTGCCTATGCTTGTAGGTATAATGGCAAGACAGCTTAATACAGTTGTAGACCAGTGGTTTGCATCAGGTCTTGAGACAGGTGCTGTAACTGCTCTTGAAAATGCTACAAGACTGTATTTACTACCTGTAGGGGTATTTGGAGTGTCACTTAGTACAGTTATATACCCATCACTTGCACAGGCTATTGCAAAGAAAAAAACAGATATAGCTGAAAGATATATTGTAAAAGGACTGAATATCCTTCTATTTTTAGTAATACCATCAATATTTGTTCTTACTTTTTTCAGTGAAGATGTAGTAAGACTTACACTATCATATGGTAAATTTGGTGAGGATGCTGTTAAAGTTACATCTGAAGCACTTCTATATTACTCTGTTGGACTATATTTCTATACAGGGGTATTTTTAATGACTCGTGCTTTCTATAGTATGGAAAACAGCAAATTTCCAGTGATATCTTCAGCAATCTCAATAGTTATAAATATAGTTTTAAACTTTGTATTCATAGGACCATTTGGATATAAAGGACTTGCACTATCTACTGCTATTGCTGCTGGAGTTAACTTTATGCAGCTTCTATTTGAGTATAGAAGAAAATATATCTGCTTTAATCTTAAAAATACATTTAAATTCCTTATTAAAAGTTCAGTTATATCATTTATTGCTTTTTTAGTAAGTTTTAAAATAGATTTCTCTTTACTTAAACTTGTTGTATTTGGAGTTATCTATCTGGCTTTTTGGGGAAGGGACCTTTATAAAAATAAAATGGAAGTGTTTTAATGAATAGGGAGCTTAACTATAGTATTTATACTCCAGAGGATATTGCTAAAAGTATGGTGGCAAGAGGACTTGCACTGTATTTTTCAACAGGAGATATAAAGGAGAAAATGGATAAGATAAGGATATGTGACATTTCATGTGGAAATGGCAATCTTTTAATTCCTGCTATAGAACAACTTATAATCCTTTCTAAGAAGGTGTATGGAGAGTATACTTTTAAAAGTCAGTGGGTAACAGGTTATGATATTGATGCTTTTGCTCTTGAAGAGGCGAGATGCAAGACAAAGAGATTATTAAAAAAGTATGGAATTTCATGTAATGTAAAATTTCAGGAGATGGATTCTCTTTCTTTAGAGGGGGAAAAATACAATATCATATTTGGAAATCCACCATATCTTGGTGAGAAAAACAACAGAGAGATATTTAGAAATATAAAGTCTACTGAGTTTGGGAAAAAATACTATGAGCCCAGAATGGACTATTTTTACTTTTTTATAGAAAAAGCAGTTGAGCTTTTGAAAAAAGATGGAATAATGGTATATTTAACTACTAACTACTGGCTTAGAGCAGACAGTGGAGTAAAGTTAAGAGATACCCTTAAAGTAAATGGAAAGTACAGTGTGATGAAGATATTTGACAGTTCACTTTTCAGTGAGGCAACTGGTCAGCACAATATAATCTTTATCTGGAAAAAATCTCTGGAAATATCTGATATAATAGAGGTAGATATTTCAGGGGATAAGTTCACAACTTCAAATAGTGAAATATATGATAATAATGGAAAAATTGTCCTTGCAGATAGAAAAAGCAGGGAATTTAATAGACTGTTTATAGAAAAATCAAACTATATATTAGATGACCTTGTAAATGTCAATCAGGGGATAATCTCTGGGCATGATAAGGCATTTGTATTTGATAAATATGAAAATGAGTTTAAAGAGTATCTTAAGCCCTTTTACAAGAGTAAGGATATAGGGCTGTATTCCAATGAGAAAAATCAGTACTGGATATTGTATCTGGATAAGGATACGCCTTTAAATGAGAAACTTGAAAATTACTTAAGACCTTTTTATGATAAACTTGCAAAAAGAAGAGAGGTTGTATTTGACAGAATCAAATGGTGGCAATTGCAGTGGGCAAGAGAAAAGGAGATATTTGAAGGTCCTAAGATTTTAGTTAGACAGCGTTGTAAGACTAACCGTTTTTCTTATGATGATGGGAAGTTTTATGGAAGTGCTGATATATATTTTATAACTGGGAAAAATCCTCAGGTAAATCTTTTCTATATTTTGGGATTTATGAACTCAAAGATATTTTTGGAGTGGTTTAAATTAAATGGTAAGTTTAAAGGGAAAAACTATGAGTTTTATGCTACACCTTTAAAAGAGACACCTATATATTATCCTGAAAATAGTGATGAACTTGGATATATTGAGGATTTAGTTAGAAAACAGATAAAAAATTATGATGAAAATATTCAACAGGAGATAGAAAATTATTTTATAAAAGTTTATTGTAAATAAACTGGAGGTGACAAAATGGATGAGTCAAAGAACAGAAAGAAGAAGATAGGACTTCCACCAGGTAGTATTCTATACACAGGTGAAAATCCTCAACATAAAGTAAATATAGAGATGATTGCATATAATGACAGTGTAATTAAAAGAGAGATATTTGATGAAGATGAAAATTTAGATGTCCTAAAAAAAGATTTTAAAGGGGTAAAATGGATAAATATTGATGGGATACACAATATTGCCCTCATTAAGAAGATTGGAGATTTATTTAATCTGGATAACCTTGTAATGGAAGATGTGGCAAACTCCACTCAACGTGCAAAGGTAGAAGAAAGAGAGGATTATCTTTTTATAGTTCTTAAGATGCTTAATATAAATCTCATATCTAAGGATATTACATATGAGCAAATCTCTTTTATAGTTGGAGAGGATTATCTGTTGACCTTCCAGGAGACACCAGGAGATGTACTTGATTCTGTAAGGGCAAGAATTGAGTCTCCAAACTACAAGATGAGAAAGAAGAGTATAGGTTATCTTACATATGCAATATTAGATAGTATTGTTGACTATTATTTTATGGTTTTAGATGAAGTGGAGATAGAGATAGATAAGCTTGAATCAAAGGTTATAAATGATTCTGAAAGAGAAGACCTTCAATCTATAATCACATTGAAACAGAAGGTTTCTACACTGAAAAGAACTATTGGACCAATCAGAGAGCTTATTACAAGACTTCAGACTAAAAGTGTTGCAGAGTATTTAAATGAGGATATAAAGATATATCTGACAGACCTGTCTGACCATGGAATAATTGTTTATGATACTTTGGATATACTGAATACTCGTGTTACAGAGCTTATTCAGTTGTATCACTCTACAATCAGTAATGGAATGAATGAGATAATGAAAATTCTTGCTATTATATCAACTGTATTTATGCCATTGAGCTTCCTTACGAGCCTTTATGGTATGAACTTTGATAATATGCCTGAACTACACACCAGGTATGGATATTTCTTCCTTTTAGGAGCTATGTTTGTGCTGGTACTTGGTATGATTGCGTATTTCAAAAATAAGAAATGGTTCTAATAGAAAATAAGGCTGAGATTAACTGAAAAAAGTTGGATCTCAGCTTTTTTTTTATTCCTGGAGTAATTAATTTAAAATTCTCTAGGCTATAAATTCTTTCTATTTATTTTGCTTGCAGAAAGAAAATCCGAAACTCACTTCGTTCAGACAGTCGGATTTTCCGTATTCTGCTTCGCTTCATAAATAACGAAACAATTTCTAATGCTAAGAATTTTAAATTATAATGTTGTGAAAAGATGAATAAAATTCTCTAATCTATAAACTTTTTCCATTTATCTCGCTTACAGGAAGCGAATTTGAAACTCACTTCGTTCAGACAGTCGGCTTTTCCGTATTCTGCTTCGCTTCATAAATTACGAAACAATTTCTAATGCCGTGAATTTTAAATTATAATGCTGTGAAAAGATGAATAAAATTCTCTAATATATAAACTTTTTACATTTACTTTGCTAATTTTATAGAGTTTCCTCTTACATCTACCTCAATGCTCCCAATTACTTCATCTCCATCAATCACAGTATAATAACTGCAAAGATTAGCAGTAGAACATGAGTGATTTGGAATTATCTCTATCTTATCTCCTATTTTAAGATCTGTCTTTCCATCTATATGTATCTTTCCAACCTCTTCAGAAAGTGAGTCAACTATAGCTTCAGGATGTCCAACTACAGTTCCATATCCAACAATAGATGAATTCCCATGAGCACCTTTATCAAGTCCTAAGCATTTTGCTCCAGCATCACAGAGATAGAGATCCTCTCTTGGATGAGAAATAATTGTAGCATAGACTCTTAGAGCACAATCTTTCTCTTTGGCTTTTCCCAGAGATAGCTGAATTGTATCTAAAAAGACATAGTTACCAGGATGGTATACATTTATATTCTTATCAGTTATAGCACCAGCAAATGTAGGTGTAGAACCACTTGTAACATACTCAGGTTCATAACCTGCTTCTTTTAAAAATGTAACTGCTTTGTTTAAAGAGTCACACTCATCTTTTACATAGCTTTCAATCTCTTCATTAGATGTAGCACCATATACATGTCCTGGATGAGATGAGATACCTCTGAACTTTAATCCCTTAAACTCTTTTAACCTGTCAGCAAACTCCACAACCTTTTCAGGAGCTATTCCAAATCTATGTAGACCGCTGTCTATAATTATTGTGTAGCTTACCTCAACTCCATTTTTGACAGCTTGGTCATTTAATAGTTTTGCACCCTCATATGAATCTATTCTTGTAATAAAATCACTTTTCTTAGTAAGAGCTATTACCCTATCAATGCTCTCTTTACTTGCCACAGGGTATGCATACATAATCTTTGGAATATTGTTCTCTGCACATGCTTCAGCTTCATCTAAAGTTCCACACAGGACACCAGTTGCCCCAGCTTCCACCTGCATTTTCAAGATCTCCATACTCTTATGTGTCTTCATCATTGGCCACATCTCTTTGTGATAATTTGTACATAATGCCTGATAAAGTTTTATATTGTTCTTTAAGGCTTTTAAATTTAACACTATTGCTGGAGTCTTTAGTTCAACTTTTTTCATAAAATCTCCCCCTTCATATTTATATGTTTCAATTCAATTATACCATTAAAGTGTCAATAGTAGGGGAAATTAAAGAAAAAAAACACAAATTTTTTTCTTAAAAATTAAATTGTATTAAACTTTATTAAAAATTATAAAAGTTTTGTATTGTCATAATTGAGATTTGTATAGTATAATAAAACATTGTTTTTACTATTCCGATAGTGGAATGATTATATTTTTACCTTGAATAAAAAAAGTTACCAAAATAAAAATTAATTATAATTAAATTTTTTTAAAAAATATCCTGTATATCAATAAAAAATATGTGGAGAAAAGGGCACAGATAGTGTATAATTAGGATAACAATATCATGTATGAAAGGATAGCTATGAGTATGGGTGTAGAAATTAATATTGGCAAAAGAGTAAAAAGTGTACGTTTAGCAAAGGGAATTCTTTTAAAAGATTTGGCAAAAGAATGTGGAATCTCATCTTCTATGTTAAGTCAGATTGAAAAAGGCAATGCCAATCCTTCTTTAAATACCATCAAAACAATAGCAAAAGCACTGGAAATTCCAATGTTCAAGTTTTTTATTGAACCTGAAATGAGCTTGTATTCAGCAAATGTACTAAAAAAAGAGGACAGAAAGGTAATTTTGGATGAAGGGGTTATATATGAGGTATTAACACCTGAGGGAACTAAAAAACTTGAATGTATGAAGATGGTTCTAAGTAAAAAGAACAGTGAATCATCTAAAAAGCCTTTATCACATGAGGGGGAAGAAGTTGCTTTAGTGCTTAGTGGGAAAGTAAAGATCACTATTGGAGAAGAAGACTGTGAGATGTTAGAAGGGGATTCTATACAGATACCTGCCTTAATCCCACATAAGTGGACGAATATTCATGAGAAAGAGAGTGTAGTTGTCTATACAGTTACACCACCAGGTTCTTAAATAGAAAACTGAGCTCAAATCTGGGTTCAGTTTTTTTATAGTTAATTTTTTTCGCCTCTTTAAAAATCCATATAATTATGCTATTAATATATTGGAGAGGTGTTAAAATGAGAAGAGTTATTCTGCACTATGATATGGATGCATTTTATGCTTCTATAGAGATAAGAGATAACCCAAAATTAAAAGGTTTGCCAATAGTAGTTGGAAGCAGTATAGTCACTACAGCCAGTTATGAAGCAAGAAGATTTGGAATACACTCTGCAATGAGTACATTTGAAGCTAAAAGACTATGCAGCAATCTTATAGTTGTTCCTGTAAATAAAGATAAATATATTGAGATATCTGATTTTATACACTCACTTGTTTTAAAAATCACTGAGAAGATTGAGTTTATAGCTTTAGATGAGGGATATATAGATATGACTGGAATTTTAACTGACCCATCTGAATTTGCCAGATTTGCACAAAAATTCAGAGAGCGTATATTCTATCATACCAAACTTACCTGCTCTGTAGGAATAGGCTTTAATAAGCTCACAGCTAAAATGGGAAGCAATATGAATAAACCTCGTGGTCAGTATATATTTTACGATAAAAAACAGTTTGTGAAATATATTAAAGAGAAGGATATAGGAATTATTCCAGGAGTTGGGAAGAAATTCAAAGCTGTTCTTAATAAAAACAATATTTTCTTAGTAAAGGACCTGTATCCGTATAGTTTAAATGAGCTGGTTGCAACATATGGTAAGGCAAGAGGAGAACTTTTATACCTATCCATAAGAGGGATTGACCACTCAAAAGTTGAGTATGACAGAGAGAGATTTTCAATCGGTAATGAAAACAGCTATAGATATGCTATAACAGATGAAGTGGAGTTAAAAAAAGAGTTCTTTGATATATTCAATCACTCATATGAAAGATTAGTTGAAAAAAAGGTTCTTGCTAAGACAATAAATATAAAGCTTAAATTTGAAAAAGGTAAGACAATTACAAGGGCAAAGACCATTTTCGACCCAACAGATGACAGAGATATTCTCTATTTAAATATGGAAGAACTCATTGGAGAGGTGGAATTACAATTTCCAATAAAACTTGTAGGTGTGTCATTTAGCAATTTAATCAAAAAATCTGTTAGGCAATTGACATTTTTTTAGGTATAATAGGATTATACAGATATCTGGGGGGATTATATGTTATTACTGAGTTTATTTTTATTTTGTGGATTATTTGCAGCACTTACTTATGGAATTGAGCTAATCTTACCACCTTTTGGTAAGTTGTATTTTAAGGATTTGCTGGATATATTACACTCATTATCAATGACTCTGTCAGTTAAGACAGCTATTCCATTAAAAACATGTTTTATTCTTACTGTACTTATCATATCAATCATTCCTTTTATAATTACTTTATTTTTAAATCTGAGATTGAAAAAACTTAGAAAAAAACCATCTAAGTATAGATTGAAATAATAAAGTTGATAAAAAAAGTAGAAAAATTTGATATCTATAGTATAATAGTAGATATCTTTAATATAATATGATAAAAGGAGAGAATAAAATAATGGACTGGAAAGAACTTACAATAAATGACAAAGAGGTCATTGATGAATACACCAAAGGAAGATTTACTACATGTGATTTGAACTTTTCAAATCAGGTGCTTTGGAGTGAGGGAGAGAATACAAAATTTAGAATAGTTGATGATGTTCTTATATTAAAAGGTACATATATGGATAAGGACTACTACTATATGCCTATTCCTAAAAGTGAAAGTGAAGTAAATCTTAAATCATGGAAAGAGGTAATAAAAGGTATTCTAAATGAGGGTGGACAGATTGTATTTGTTCCTGAATACTGGAAAAATCTGTTGGAGAAAGATTTTGTATTAGAAGAACGTCGTGACAGCTTTGACTATGTTTACAATGGATTTGACCTTGCATACTTAAAAGGAAGAAAATACTCTAAGAAAAAAAACAGGATCAACAACTTTAGAAAATCATATATTTACGAATATGAAAAACTTAATGATGATAATGTAAAAGATGTAGTTGATTTTCAAAATCACTGGTATCATGACAATGGAAGTTTAGAAGTACTTAAAAATGAACATTTAGGTATTTTAAATCTTCTTAAAAATTATAAGTATTTGGGAATAAAAGGTGGCTTAATAAAAGTTGATGGTAAGATTGTTGCCTATACATTAGGTGAACAGTTAACAGAGGATTATGCAATCATTCATATAGAAAAAGCATTAAACGACTATACTGGAAGCTATCAGATGATTAATCAACTTTTTATTCAAAATGAATTTGAAAATCTGAAATATATAAATAGAGAAGACGATTTTGGAGATGAGGGACTAAGAGAAGCAAAGGAATCTTATCATCCAGAATTTCTTTTGAAAAAATATGAAATAACTGGGGTTAGATAAAAAAAGGACAACATATGGTGTTCAATGTGAGGAGATGAATTTATGAAAATATTTAGAAACTTAGTGTTTTCTATTTTTTTATCTTTTTTATTTTTAGCTTGCGATGGAGAACAAAAAACCACTGCTATTCCAAAGCCTGAAATAGAAGTTACAGCTTTAGAAAGTACAGATAAAAGTGATTATTATGAATATAATTTAAGAATTCCACAGATATCAAATGCTGAAAGTGAAGACATAGTCTATTTCAATCTTACTATGCAAGAGAATATCCGTACTATAATTGATGATTTAGCAAATAAAGATGAGTGGGGAATACAGGATGCCAATATCTCTTTTGAAGAGCATAAAAATGATTACAATATGGTATCTATCACTTTACTGAGAAGTATTCACACAGTTGGTGGAGCTCATTATGATACAACACTTGAAGCTTATAACATAAATAAAAAAGATAATTCATTGATGACTTTTGAAAAACTTTTTAGTGATGATGATATTGAGCATTTTAATATGCTTATTAATGATAAAATAAGAAACCATGTACAGATAAAAAATATTCAAGGTGCTCCATGTGACTTATATGAAGAAGCTGAAGCAGATATAAGAAATGCTGTTTTCTATTTTGAAGGAGAGGACTTGGTATTTGTATTTCAGGAATATGATTTAGGACCTCACTCAAGTGGTATGCCTGTTTTCAAATTTAGTAGAAAAGAGATTAAAAAGCATATAAATTTGGATATATAATAGGGAAAATTAAAAAAAGTTGCGGACTATATAAAAAAAATGTTATAATACTCCTTGTTATAACAAAAAATTGTAGGTGAAAATAATGGAAATGAAAGATATAATAGCCAAAGTAAATTATTTCTCAAAATTGGCAAGAGAAAGAGAACTTACAAAGGAAGAACAGGAAGAAAGAGAAAAATACAGAAAGATGTATCTTGAAAAGTTTAAAGCACAGGTAAAGGGACATCTGGACAGTATTAAAATCGTTGATAATATAGACGACGGAAAAGATGATAATAAATTAATATAATTTTTACGGGGGCATATAGAAATGGAAAAAGTTACAGTAAAATCTCTTTTTAGAGAGACAGAAAAATATTTAGATAAAGAAGTGGTAATAACTGGTTGGGTTAAAAAAATGAGAGACCAGAAAAACTTCGGATTTATGGAAGTTAATGATGGATCTTTCTTTAAAGGAATTCAAGTAGTATTCACAAATGAATTACCAAACTACGATGAAATTTCTCACTTATCTATCATATCTTCAGTAGAAGTAAAAGGAAAATTAATAAAATCACAAGGTGCAGGACAGGATGTAGAGATCGCTGCAACTGAAGTTAATGTATTCCAAAAAGCTGATTTAAGCTATCCATTACAAAATAAAAGACATACTTTTGAATTCTTAAGAACAAAAGCTCACTTAAGACCAAGAACAAATACATTTGCTGCAGTATTCAGAGTAAGATCTGTTGTTGCTTATGCAATTCACAAATTCTTCCAAGAAAATGGATTTGTATATGTTCACACTCCAATTATAACAGGATCTGACTGTGAAGGTGCAGGAGAGATGTTCAGAGTAACTACTCTTGATCTAAACAATCTTCCTAAAAAAGAAGATGGAACAGTAGATGAGTCTAAAGACTTCTTTGGTAAAGAAACTAACTTAACAGTAAGTGGACAATTAAGTGGAGAAACTTTCTGTTCAGCATTTAGAAATATCTATACATTTGGACCAACATTTAGAGCAGAAAACTCAAATACAGCAAGACACGCTTCAGAATTCTGGATGATAGAACCTGAAATCGCTTTTGCTGACCTTAATGCAAATATGGAACTTGCTGAAGCAATGGTTAAATATATAATCAAATATGTTATGGATGAGTGTCCTGAAGAGATAGAATTCTTCAATAAATTTATTGAAAAAGGATTAATTGACAAATTAAATAACGTATTAAATAACGACTTTGCAAGACTTACATATACAGAAGCAATTGATATCCTATTAAAATCAGGTAAGAAATTTGATTATCCAGTAGAATGGGGAATCGACTTACAAAGTGAACATGAAAGATATCTTGCAGAACAACACTTTAAGAAGCCAGTATTCTTAACTGACTATCCAAAAGATATTAAAGCTTTCTATATGAAACTTAATCCAGATGGAAAAACAGTTAGAGCAATGGACTTATTAGCTCCTGGAATTGGAGAGATAATAGGTGGATCTCAAAGAGAAGATAGCTTAGAAATTCTTGAAAATAGAATCAATGAGTTAGGAATGAACCCTGAAGATTATGAATTTTATTTAGATTTAAGAAGATTTGGAAGTTTCCCACATTCAGGATACGGTCTTGGATTTGAAAGAATGATTATGTATATCACTGGAATGACTAACATCCGTGACGTAATCCCATTCCCAAGAACACCAAATAATGCAGAGTTTTAATTAAGTTGATTTTATGATATATATATTATATTTCTTTATAGCTTTGGGGTTGCTATTTTATATCTTGACATATCCATACAAATTTAGACTGGCTAGAAAGTTAAGACGTGTTCTAGGTTTTGGCCAAGTAACACATATAAAAAATATTGATAAGGATTTTAGCTCAATATCTCAGGAAGTTTTGGATAAATATCTGAGAATAGAGAAAAAAAGATTTTCTAATAGTAACTATATTAAAGAAAATTTAGAGTATACAATTATCACCAATAGAGATGTGGATAGGGATGACATCCCATGTCTTGTTCTTTTACATGGACTTAGAGACTCATCAAATGATTGGCTTGATAGAGCTAAAATTTGTGAAAATTATCTGCTGTTGAGATTGAATAATAAAATTGATCCAATCAATATTATTTTAATTGATTCAGGATATCAGGGAACAAGTTGGTATACCAATTTTTATAAAAATGACAGTTTTAGATATGAAGATTACATTATGAAAGAGCTTATTCCAATGTTTAAAGGCATCTTTCCAAAATCAAAGTTTGGAATTGCCGGTTTCTCAATGGGGGGATATGGAGCTTTTAAATTAGGACTAAAGCATCCAGATGTCTTTGATGTAGTTGGAAGTTTTTCAGGTGCAATCAGTATTATCAGAATGAGTGTAAATAGAAGAGTAATAAGACTATTTAAATTTTTGTATATACCTAAGTTTTTATTTAAAAGCGAAGATAAACTTCAATTCTTAAATGTTTTCAGTTCATGGGGTTATGAGATTCTAAAAGAGGATCCATATACTCTTACTAAAAAGCTTGATATCAACAAGTTTAAAGATAAATATTTCTATGCAAGTGTTGGAGAAAATGATGTTGTAAGCCATCTTATGCTTCAGCAATGGACTGATACAGTTGGAAGAATGAAAAAATATAAATACAACTTCATTGGATATCTATGTGAAGATGAGGTTCATACATGGGAGTATGTGTCAAGAGACCTTGCTAACTTCCTTGTATATTTTGATGAAAAGATAAAGTAAGAGCAGAAAGACTGACTTGATTTGTATTTACTGGTCAGTCTTTTAGTTATTATAAAGAGTTAATTTTGAGGAGTTCAAATGAAAAAAGTAATAAAAGAGATTATTGTAGTTGAAGGAAGAGATGATATAACTGCTGTTAAAGTTGCTGTAGATGCTGAAGTTATTCAGGTAAATGGATTTGCAGTTAGAAAGAAAGAGAATATTGACAAGATAAGAACAGCAGAAAAAAATAAGGGGATAATTGTACTTACAGACCCTGATTTTGCAGGAAATGAGATTAGAAAACATATACATAAATTTTTCCCAAATGCCAAAGATGCCTTTATAAATAGAAAAGAAGGAACTAAGGATGGAGATGTAGGAGTTGAAAATGCTGCTCCAGAGGCTATAATTAGGGCTTTAGAAATGGCCAGATGTACAGTTGAAGCAGATGTTCAGGAAAACTATAAAATGGCGGATTTGATAGAATTAGGACTTGTGGGACACGAAGATTCTAAAACTAAGAGAGAAAACCTTGGAAAAGCATTAGGAATTGGGTATTCTAATGGAAAACAACTACTTTCAAAATTAAACCGTTATGGAATAACAAGAGAAGAGTTTGATAAAGCTGTAAAAACTATATAAAAAAGGAGCTGTAACAAATCTGTGACTTAGTGGTGCACCACAACTATCATAGATCTGTACAGCTCTTTTTAATTATTTACCGTTCAATATCAAATTCATTTTCCAGTTCAAACATCTCATCATAAGAGATCTCATCTTCTAATCCTACCCATTTAGAAAACTCTTTTCTAACAGCTGGGTCACTTGAGTCAAAATACTCTTTTGCTTTCTCTTTACTACTGTGTAGTTTTTCTATCTCTTCTCTCCATTTCTTATATAGTTCCTTAAGATTTTTCATATAAATCCCTCCCTCAGATTACATATATAAAGACTGAAATACAAAAATAAAAATGAAAAACAAAACCAGTGCTAAAGGTGCAATTTTAAGTATGATTTTGAATATATCATTGTCACCAGCATAATCACTATCTTTTTCCAAAATAAAATCTTTGATCTCCTTATCAGTAGTAAGCTTTCCCTCAGCTATTTTCTTTGCTGCTTCATCAAGTATCTTATTTTTCACATGCTCTTTAGTAAGTGGAGATAATTGATTAGTAAAAATTTGTTGGTGAACTTTCTGTCTTGCTTTTTCAAGTTTTCTCTTTTCATCAAGTTTCATATTTTCACCTCTATTCCTGACAAAGTTAATAGTTATATCTTCTATATATTGAAAATATTATCATACCTAGAAGTATCAAAAATAGGCCAATACATATATAAATATTAAGTGGCGTATTTAAAAATAAAACAGAATAAATTACAGCAGCAACTGGAAGTAAAAACATCCAGTAAGCCACATCAACTGTATTATGACAAACTTCGATTCCTTTGCTCCAAAAATAAAATCCCAATATACCAGGGAAAATAGCAAGGTATAAAAGATGGAAATAAGATTTATAACTTAGATCCTTTATTACTAATATTGTATCATAATTCATAAGGATAATAAATATACTTCCAGTAATTAAACTGTATGCCATAGCTTCTATAGGTCGATATTTCTTTACTACGAGCTTTTGCAAAATACTGTAAAAGGAAAAAAATACAGTTGCAACAAACATATAAAGAATACCAGTGTTTATTTTAAACTTATTCATATTGACATAGAGGGCTATAACTCCAACCATTGAAATAAAAAGGCCAAGTTTAGCAAGTCCCGTTGTACGTGTCCTAAAAAGACTATAGCTTAAAAATATAATCATTATTGGACATAGTGCATTGGTAAAATAGATATTGTGTGCAGGTAGTGTTTCAATCCCCTTATGAAGAAAATAAATATATGCAGTGTACCCAAAAATCCCACACAGGGAAAATTTTACCAAATCCATAAATGATGGTATCTGCATTTTTAAAATAAAAACTAAAAACAGTAAAATAATTGATGCTAATAAAAATTTAAGCGTATGAACCTCTCTCAGGTTCAATGCGTCTGTAGATATAATAATATTAGTAGATACAAAAGATGTAGACCAGAGAAAAATTGACAAAAAAGCATATATTCTGGCCGTGCTTTTTTTAGATGCCATATAATACATATCTCACAACTCCTAATAATATTTTATACAGAATAACATTTTATTATACAGATTTTGGTATGCCGTTACAGTGCTTTAGAATATCAGCAATAATGTCAAATCCAGCATCAATTTCATCAAGGTTTGCTGATACAATACTGATTCTAATGTTGCAAGATGTTCGACCAGTGGAATCAAATAAAAATCCAGGAAGTATTGATAGACCTCTCAACCTACATTTGTAGTAAAACTTTTCCCCATCGATATAGTTAGCAAGCTCTATCCATAGGAAAAAACCTCCTTTAGGTATATGTGTAATTCTCAAATGTGGAATATTATAAAGTTTATTTATTACATATTCCATCTTTTTAGAGAAAATCTCTCTCAATTTTTCAAGGTGTTCTTCCATCATTCCATTTTTTATATATATCTCAAGAAATTTTTGATTTATTCCAGATGTAGTAGTATCTACAAAGTATTTATTTAAGCTGAATTTTTCTAAAAATGATTTTGGAGGTATAAACAGTGCCAAACTTATACCAGGCATTACACTTTTAGAAAATGTTTTTAAGTAGAATACTCTCTCTTTAGTATCTATAGATTTTAAAGAGGTTGGAATATTACCATCATAGTAGAAATCACAGAAACATTCATCCTCTATGATATAAAAGTCATATTTTAGAGATAATTCCAAAAGTTTTCTTTTCTTTTTCTCTGACCAGGTAATTCCAGTTGGATTCTGGAAATTGGTCATTACATAAATAAAATCAATTTTTTTTCTTTTTAAAAGCAGTTCAAATTCTTCCATGTCCCAACCATCAGGAAGCAGATTGATATTTTCAATATTATAGTAATTTTCAAATATTCTAACAGCATTCTGATATGTAGGTTTAGATAGTAGCATGGTTTTTTTTGGCATTTGATTGAATGTTGTACATATAAGGCTCAGGATGCTCTGTGTACATGTGCCGATAATAATATCATCTTTACTAACATTAATTTTAAATTTCTTTAAATAGTTTGGTATTACTTTTCTTAAACTTTCAAGACCTTGAATGTTTTGATATCCAAGAAGTATTTTACTTTCCTCTTTATCTGAAAGTATTGCTCCTAAAATCTTTCTATATGCCTCTGTAGGAAAGAATTCACTTGGTGGAGCTCCGTTAGATAGATTAATTTCCCCTTTTTTATTATCCTGTCCTAATTTAAAAGTGTTTAAAATCGGTGCCATTCTTTCACTGACATCAAGATTATAACCTTTCTTTATATAGCTTCCTTTTCCCTGGATACTGAATAGATATCCCTGTTCTTCAAGAGTTTGAAATACTTTTAAAACAGTATTTGGATTTACATCGTATTTTATAGATACCTGTCGTATTGAATAAAAGCGAGAATTTTCTTTCCAATTATTTTGTAGAATATCTCGCTTTAAAATCTCAAATAACTGAGTAGAAATAGTAATTTGTGAATCTCTGTTTATTTTCGTGCGCATATATCCTCCTTGGGTTTTTGAACTGTACTATGACAGTTTTTAGGAAAAACTATTGATTTATAGTTCATTTTATACTAACATTATACTATAGAAACAAATAAATTAAAAGATTTTACTTAAACAAACTTATAGGGGGTTAAAAAATGGAAAACAAAAAATTTGGATTCGGAACAACAGCAATACATGCTGGAGCAACAAAAAATGGATACGGAGCATTAGCAGTACCTATTTATCAAACATCAACTTTCGTATTTGATTCTGCAGAACAAGGTGGAAGACGTTTTGCTCTTCAAGAAGATGGATTTATCTATTCTCGTTTAGGAAACCCTACAACTGCAATAGCAGAAGCTAGAGTTGCAGCATTAGAAGGTGGAGAAGCTGCAGTAGCAACATCATCAGGAATCGGAGCAATCTCATCAACTCTATGGACATTCTTAAAAGCTGGAGATCACGTTATAACTGATACAACTCTATACGGATGTACATTTGCTTTAATGAACCACGGATTAACTAGATTTGGTGTAGAAGTTACTTTCTTGGATACATCAGATGCTGAAGCAGTTAAAAAAGCAATGAAACCTAATACACGTGTTGTATACTTAGAAACACCTGCAAACCCTAACTTAAAAATTGTTGACCTTGAAAAAATAGTTAAAGTAGCACACACTAACCCAAATACATTAGTAGTAGTTGATAATACATTCGCTACTCCATATTTACAAAATCCTTTAAAATTAGGTGTAGATATTGTAGTTCACTCAGCTACTAAATATATAAATGGACACGGAGACGTAGTTGCTGGATTCGCTGTAAGTAGAAAAGAATTAGCTGATCAAATCAGACTTGTTGGTGTAAAAGATATGACAGGAGCTGTATTAGGACCTCAAGAAGCTTTCTACATCATCAGAGGATTAAAAACTATGGAAATCAGAATGCAACGTCACTGTGCAAATGCTAGAAAAGTTGCTGAATTCTTAAATAATCATCCAAAAGTAGAAAGAGTTTACTACCCAGGATTAGCATCTCATCCAGGACATGAAGTTGCTAAAAAACAAATGAAAGACTTTGGAGCAATGATTTCATTTGAACTTAAAGGTGGATTCGAAGCTGGTAAAACACTTCTAAACAATGTTGAACTTTGCTCACTGGCAGTTTCACTAGGAGATACTGAAACTCTAATTCAACACCCTGCATCAATGACTCACTCACCATACAGTAAAGAAGAAAGAGAAGCAGCAGGAATTACTGACGGATTAGTAAGATTATCAATAGGATTAGAAAATATTGAAGATATTATTGCTGACTTAGAATACGGATTAGATCAAATTAAATAGTAATTTGAAAATTAAATTTATATAGTGTATATAGGCGTAGTAGATATCTACTACGCCAAATATATAATATTGTTAATTAATCTTTTTATAAAAAAAGAATATTGGAGTAATTGACTAAAAATTGCTTCTTTTGAGCAATACATAGGAATAAAATATTACATTTCAATACTCAAGGGGAGGTTATCATCTTGGATAAATTTATAAATGAAATTAAAAATATAGTTGAAGAAAATAGACCAATATATGAGAATCTTTGTAATTATTTATGGGATAATCCTGAATTAGGATTGGAAGAGTATAAATCTGCAGAGGAAATCATTAAAGTAATGAAAGAAAAAGGTTTTTCTGTAGAAACAGGTATTTCTGGAATGAAAACAGCTTTTGTAGCAACAAAAGGATCAGGAAAACCAGTTATAGGTATATCTTGTGAATATGATGCATTACCAGGACTTAGCCAAGTAGCGTCTAAACCAGTAGAACAAGCAATAGAAAATCAGGAAGCAGGTCATGGTTGTGGACACAACCTTTTAGGTAGTGGAACTGTGGGTGCGGCTCTTGTTATTGCCGATTATCTTGAAAGACACAATATCCCTGGAACTGTTAAACTATTTGGATCTCCTTCAGAAGAAAGGGACGCAGCCAAAGTTTTTTTTGGACGTGACGGAGTCTACAAAGGAGTAGATTTTGCTTTTACATGGCATCCAGCTTTTTATAACGCAATATGGGATGGAGGATCATTAGCTAATACCATAGCAGTGTACAAATTTAAAGGAATACCTTCACATGCTGCTGCTGCACCTGAATTAGGAAGATCCGCTTTAGATAGTGCTGAACTGATGAATGTTGGTGTAAATTACTTAAGAGAACATGTTGTATCAGATGCAAGAATACATTACTCTTACTTAGATGCTGGAAGTAAGGCACCTAACGTTGTACAACCAAATGCAACTTTATACTATTTCATAAGAAGTAATAAAATTCAGGATTCAACAGAGATATATCATAGAATAAATAATATAGCTAAAGGTGCTGCAATGATGTGTGGTACAGAAGTTGAGATAGACTTTAAAATAGCTATTGCAGATTTTGTTCCAAACTTAGTTATGTCTAAAGTTTTATATGATTCTATAAAAGAATTTGGTTTACCTAAGTTTGATGAAAAGGATATAAAACTAGCTAAAGAGTTTTATAATTCTTTAAGTGATGAAGCACGTAACAGTGCAAGAAAACAGCTTATCAACCAGTTAGGAACAGAATTAGCAGATAAGATGATTTCAAATGGGTTAGATACAGAGATGGCTCCATTTGATGGAAAATACGGAGCACCTCAAGTTATAACATCAGATGCAGGAGAGTTAAGCCATTATATTCCTACAGCACAGATGTTTATGGCTACAGCTGCAGTTGGAACTCCATTGCATTCATGGCAAATGTGTTCTCAGGCAAAATCAGATATTGCTAAAAAAGGACTTTTTGCAGCAGTTGGTGGAATGGCAACAGCAGCAATCAATATGGTAAAACATCCTGAACTTATTGAAAAAGCTAAAAAGGAATTTAAAGATGTAGTAGGAGATTATGTTACATCTGTTCCTAAGGAGATTAAACCAAGAAATCCAGAAATAGAAAAATAGAATATAGGGTTACAGAGCAATTACTAAAAGTGGAGGTTTTTTATGTTTAATAAGAATAAAGAAAAGAAAAGCAGAAATATAAATCCATATGCATTGTTATTTGCGGTAATAATAATTGCTGGATTACTAAGTTTTGTTGTAAGTCCTGGGGCTTATGAAAGAGTTGTTGTAAATGGCAGAACAGTTATTGATCCAACATCATATCATGCTGTTTCTCGTTCACCAGTTGATTTTCTAGACTTTTTTAGAGCAGTTCCATATGGACTTATTGGTTCAGGAAGTATTGTATTCTTAATACTTATAGTTGGAGGAGTAGTTGAAGTACTTACACAGAGTGGGGCTTTAGGAATGGGTATTTCAATGCTGGTTAAAGCTACAGGTAAAAAGAAAGACAGTAATGCACTGATTTGGATTTTTATGATTTTCTTCTCAATACTTGGTGGATTTTTAGGGTGGATAGAAGCAGCTATTCCTTTTGTACCAATAGTAATTCCAATTATTATCTCTCTTGGTTATGATGCAATGACTGCAGCTGCAGTTGTAATCTTAGGACTATTTGTATCATTTGCTATTGGGCCAACAAATATGTATACAGTTGGAGTAAGCCATGAAATTGCTGAATTAAAATTATTTTCTGGTATGGGATTCAGAACTGTTGTATTTGTGATATTTGTTGCTGTTGCTATGATATATACAGTAAGGTATGCAAATAAAGTTAAGAAAAATCCAGAACTATCACTAACTAAAGACGTAGATGTATCTGATCTTAAGATGGATTTTGAAGAGTTAAATAAACAGGAAATGACTTTTGCTCAAAAATTATCACTTATAACTTTAGCTATTACATTTATATTCATTGTATTTGGTATGATGAAACTTGGATGGAATATAAATGATATGACAGCTGCATTTCTGGCTTATGGAATTCTGTTAGGAATAATCAATAAGATGGGTGTAGATACAATAGTTAATCATATGATACAAGGTATGAAAAACTCAATAAATGGTGCTTTAATAGTTGGTATTGCAAGAGGGGTACAATGGATACTTGATGCAGGTGGAGCAGTTGACCCAATAATTCACACATTATCAAATGCAATTCAAGGTTGGCCACCAGTAGCTTCAGCAATTGGTATATTTATCATAGTATCTCTTCTTAATGGTCTTGTTCCTTCAGGATCAGGAAAAGCAATGGCTTTGATGCCTTTAGTTATTCCTTTAGCAGATTTAGTTGGTTTAACAAGACAGACTGCAATATTAGCTTACCAGTTTGGTGACGGTATAACTAATATGACATGGTTTACATACGGAACACTTTTGATGTTGTTATCTTGGTCAAGAGTTCCATTAAAAAAATGGTATAAGTTCTTGATGCCACTCATTGTTATATTAACTATTATTGCACTGATTTCACTTGCTGTTGCAGTAAAAATAAGTTATGTATAATTGATAAAAATTATCTTTAAAACAGAAGAGATTTTTCTCTTCTGTTTTTTTAAAAAAGCTTTTTTTAACTGTACTATGACAGTTTTTAGTAAAAAGTATTGATTTATAGTTCAAATTATACTATTATTATACTATAGGAATTTATGTTGAATTCTGTAAAAAAATACGAGGGGGTTTAAAATGAAAGAAAAAAATTTTGGATTTGGAACAAAAGCAATACATGCTGGAGCAACAAAAAATGGTTATGGTGCATTAGCAGTACCTATTTATCAAACATCTACATTCGTATTTGATTCTGCAGAACAAGGTGGAAGACGTTTTGCTCTTCAAGAAGATGGATTTATTTATTCTCGTTTAGGAAACCCTACAACTGCAATAGCAGAAGCTAGAGTTGCAGCATTAGAAGAAGGAGAAGCAGCAGTTGCAACATCATCAGGAATTGGAGCAATCTCATCAACTCTATGGACATTCTTAAAAGCTGGAGATCATGTTATAACTGATACAACTCTATATGGATGTACATTTGCTTTAATGAATCACGGATTAACTAGATTCGGTGTAGAAGTTACTTTCCTAGATACATCAGATGCTGAAGCAGTTAAAAAAGCAATGAAACCAAATACTCGTATAGTATACTTAGAAACACCTGCAAACCCTAACTTAAAAATAGTTGACTTAAAGAAAATAGTGGATGTTGCACATACTAATCCTAATACATTAGTAATAGTTGACAATACATTTGCGACTCCATATTTACAAAGACCTTTAACTTTAGGTGTAGACATAGTTGTTCACTCAGCTACTAAATATATAAATGGACACGGAGACGTAGTTGCTGGATTCGCTGTAAGTAGAAAAGAACTTGCTGACCAAATCAGACTTGTTGGTGTAAAAGACATGACAGGAGCTGTATTAGGACCTCAGGAAGCTTTCTATATCATCAGAGGATTAAAAACTATGGAAATCAGAATGCAACGTCACTGTGCAAATGCTAGAAAAGTTGCTGAATTCTTAAATAATCATCCAAAAGTTGAAAGAGTATACTACCCAGGAATAGCTACTCATCCAGGACATGAAGTTGCTAAAAAACAAATGAAAGACTTTGGAGCAATGATTTCATTTGAACTTAAAGGTGGATTTGAAGCTGGTAAGACATTACTAAATAATGTAAAACTTTGCTCACTGGCAGTTTCTTTAGGAGATACAGAAACTCTAATTCAACACCCTGCATCAATGACTCACTCACCATACAGTAAAGAAGAAAGAGAAGCAGCTGGAATTACTGACGGATTAGTAAGATTATCAGTTGGGTTAGAAAATATCGAAGATATTATTGCTGATTTGGAATATGGTTTAGATAAAATATAAAATATATTAAGATGGGGGAAAATATATGATAGAAAAGCAAATCAAAGGAAGTTTTAAAGGTTTGATTCCGTTTATTGTTTTTATCGTTATTTATTTAGGAACTGGGATTGTGTTACACTTCCAAGGCGTAGAACTGGCTTTCTATCAATTACCTGGACCAGTTGCAGCAGGAGCTGGTGTAGTTGTTGCATTCCTATGCTTCAAAGGGAAAATTGAAGAAAAGTTTAATACATTCCTCAAAGGATGTGGGCATGAAGATATAATTACTATGTGTATAATATATCTACTTGCTGGAGCATTCGCATCAGTTTCAAAAGCAATGGGTGGAGTTGACTCAACAGTAAACTTTGGAATAACTTATATTCCACCTCATTATATTGCAGTTGGATTATTTATCATAGGGGCATTTATTTCTACAGCCACTGGTACATCAGTTGGTGCAATTGTTGCACTTGGACCGATAGCAGTTGGGCTAGGAGAGAAAAGTGGAATTTCTATGGCACTTATTCTTGCATCAGTAATGGGTGGAGCAATGTTTGGAGATAACTTATCAGTTATATCTGACACAACTATCGCTGCAACTAAAACTCAAGGAGTTGCAATGAGAGATAAGTTCAGAATTAACTTATTTATCGCAGCGCCAGCAGCTATTGCAACAATAGTATTGCTTTTCATCTTTGGAAGACCAGATGTAGTTCCAGAAGCAATGGTACATGACTATACATTTATTAAGATATTACCTTATATATTTGTTCTAGTCATGGCACTTGTAGGAGTAAACGTTTTCGTAGTTTTAGCTTCAGGAGTTGTACTTTCTGGAGTAATAGGGTTAGCTTATGGAAACTTTACACTATTGGAATTTGGTAAAGAAATATATAATGGATTTACAGGAATGAATGAAATATTCCTATTATCAATGATCACAGGTGGAATGGCCAGCATGGTTACAAAAGAGGGTGGAGTTCAATGGGTTATTGATAAAATCCAAAACATGGTAATAGGTAAGAAAAGTGCAAAATTTGGAATTGGTATGCTAGTAACAGTTACAGATATAGCTGTTGCAAATAACACAGTTGCCATAATTGTTAATGGTCAAATTGCTAAACAATTAGCTGTTAAATATGACGTAGACTTAAGAGAAAGTGCTGCTATTCTAGATATATTCTCATGTATTGCACAAGGAGCTATACCATATGGGGCACAGATGTTAATTCTGTTAGGATTTACTCAAAATGGAGTATCTCCAGCACAACTAATTCCATTACTTTGGTATCAAATGTTACTAGGGGTAGTAACAATAGTTTATATTATGATACCTAAGATTAGTGATGCAGTTCTTGCATTTGTCAATAAAACTCCGGTATCTGAAAAATTAGAAGAAAATGCAGATTTTGAATAAAAAATATGATATAATACTAATATGTATTAAGATCATAAGTCTTTTTTAAAGTATTTAAGGAAAAGGTATCACCAAATAACGAAAAATATTATTATTTGGTGATACGCTTTTTCAGTATGAGGGTTGTTTGAAATTATATTTGTAACAATGTGATTGCCTACAATTATTATAAATATACTTTTAATATATTTATATTTTAGTAGATAAATATTTTTAAGTTAAGTTAAGAAATGGTACTAGTAAAAGGAGGAAGTTAAATTATGAAAAAAGTAATGAAAACCATGGATGGTAACGCAGCTGCGGCTTATGCGTCTTATGCATTTACAGAAGTTGCTGGGATCTATCCTATCACTCCATCATCACCTATGGCAGAGTATGTTGATGAATGGGCTTCTAAAGGAATGAAAAACATTTTTGATGTTCCTGTAAAATTAGTTGAGCTACAATCAGAAGGGGGAGCTGCAGGATCAGTTCATGGATCTCTTCAAGCAGGTGCACTAACAACTACATATACAGCTTCTCAAGGATTACTACTTAAAATTCCTAACATGTACAAAATTGCAGGAGAATTATTACCAGGAGTTATTCATGTATCAGCAAGATCACTTTCAGTTCAAGCTCTATCAATCTTTGGTGACCACCAAGATATATATGCAGCTAGACAAACTGGATTTACTATGATTGCCAGTGGATCAGTTCAAGAAGCTATGGACTTAGGTACAGTAGCACACTTAGTTGCTATTAAATCAAGAGTTCCAGTATTACACTTCTTTGATGGATTCAGAACTTCACACGAAATTCAAAAAATTGAATTGATGGATTACGATGTATGTAAGAGATTAGTTGACTACAAAGCAATTCAAGAATTCAGAGACAGAGCTTTAAACCCAGAACATCCAGTTACTAGAGGTACAGCTCAAAACGACGACATTTACTTCCAAACAAGAGAAGCACAAAGCAAATTCTATGATGCAGTACCTGATATCGCTGCTCACTATATGGAAGAAATTTCTAAAGAAACAGGAAGAGTTTATAAACCATTTAAATATACAGGAGCTAAAGATGCAACTCGTGTAATTGTAGCTATGGGATCTATATGTCAAGCTGCAGAAGAAACAGTTGAATACTTAGCAGCAAAAGGTGAAAAAGTTGGATTATTAACAGTTCACCTATACAGACCATTCTCTAGAGAATACTTCTTTAAAGAAATGCCTAAAACAGTTGAAAAAATTGCAGTAATGGAAAGAACTAAAGAGCCAGGAGCTCCAGGAGAACCATTATTACTAGATGTAAGAGGAATCTACTATGGTAGAGAAAATGCACCAGTAATCGTTGGTGGAAGATATGGACTTTCTTCTAAAGATACTACTCCAGCTCAAATCAAAGCTGCTTTAGATAACTTAAAACAAGACCAACCAAAAGATAACTTTACAGTTGGTATCATTGATGACGTTAAATTCACTTCACTAGAAGTTGGAGAAACTTTACCAGTTGCTGATCCATCTACAAAAGCTTGTCTATTCTATGGATTAGGAGCAGACGGTACAGTTGGAGCAAACAAAAACTCAATCAAAATTATCGGAGATAAAACTGATTTATATGCACAAGGATACTTCGCATATGACTCTAAAAAATCAGGAGGAGTTACTAGATCTCACTTAAGATTTGGTAAGAACCCTATTAAATCTACATATTTAGTTTCAAGTCCTAACTTCGTAGCATGTTCAGTTCCTTCATACTTATATCACTATGATATGACTTCAGGTATCAAAGAAGGAGGAAAATTCCTACTAAACTGTATTTGGGATAAAGAAGAAGCAATTCGTCTAATTCCTAACAACGTTAAGAGAGACTTAGCTAAAGCAAAAGCTAAATTATTTATAATCAACGCTACTAAACTTGCTGAAGAAATTGGATTAGGAAGAAGAACTAATACAATAATGCAAGCTGCATTCTTCAAATTAGCTGAAATTATTCCATTTGAAGAAGCACAACAATATATGAAAGACTATGCTTTAAAATCTTATGGTAAAAAAGGTGACGACATAGTTCAATTAAACTATAAAGCTATAGATATGGGAGCTTCAGGAATCGTTGAAATTGAAGTTGATCCAGCTTGGGCTAACTTACCAGTTGAAGAAAAGAAAGTAGAAGCTGTAGAAAACGATACATGTAACTGTAAAACTGAAGTACTAACTAACTTCGTAAAAGATATCGTTAATCCAATAGGAGCACTAAAAGGAAATGAACTTCCAGTATCAGCATTTAATGGAAGAGAAGATGGAACATTTGAAAACGGAACTGCTTCATTCGAAAAGAGAGGAGTTGCAGTTAACGTACCAGTTTGGCAACCTGAAAACTGTATCCAATGTAACCAATGTTCATTCGTATGTCCACATGCTGCTATCAGACCTTTCTTAATTACTAAGGAAGAAAAAGATGCATCACCAGTAGAATTAACTACAGTTAAAGCTATTGGAAAAGGATTAGAAGATGTAACATACAGAATGCAAGTTACTCCACTTGACTGTGTTGGATGTGGATCATGTGCTAACGTATGTCCAGCTCCTAAGAAAGCTTTAATCATGAAACCTCTTGCTGAATCAATTGAAAGCAAAGAAGACGTTAAAGCTACTTACTTATATGGAAAAGTATCATACAAAAATGATAGATTATCAACTTCAACAGTAAAAGGATCTCAATTCTGTCAACCACTATTTGAATTCAATGGTGCTTGTCCAGGATGTGGAGAAACTCCTTACTTGAAAGTTATTTCTCAATTATTCGGAGACAGAATGATGGCTTCTAACGCATCAGGATGTTCATCAGTATACAGTGGATCTGCTCCATCAACTCCATATACTAAAAACTGTAATGGAGAAGGACCATCATGGGCTTCATCTCTATTTGAAGACAACGCTGAGTATGGATTTGGTATGCATATAGGTGTTGAAGCTTTAAGAGATAGAATTCAACATGTAATGGAAAAGAATATGGATACAGTATCTCCTGAATTAAAAGATCTATTCCAAAAATGGATAGAAGGAAGAGCATATGCTGCTGCAACTAGAGAAGTATCTCCTAAGATTATAGCTATATTAGAAAAATCTAATGAAGAATATGCAAAAGAAATCATGGGATTAAAACAATATCTTGTTAAAAAATCTCAATGGATCATCGGTGGAGACGGATGGGCATATGACATCGGTTATGGTGGATTAGACCACGTTCTTGCAACTAACGAAGATATCAACGTAATCGTTATGGATACAGAAGTTTACTCAAATACTGGAGGACAAGCTTCTAAAGCAACTCCTACAGGAGCAGTTGCTAAATTCGCTGCAGCAGGAAAACCAATTAAGAAAAAAGACCTTGCAGCTATCTGCATGAGCTATGGACACATCTATGTTGGACAAGTTTCTATGGGAGCTAACCAACAACAATACTTGAAAGCTATCCAAGAAGCAGAAGCTCACAAAGGACCTTCAATTATAATTGCTTATGCACCTTGTATTAACCACGGAGTTAAAAAAGGTATGGATAAATCTCAATTAGAAATGAAGTTAGCTACAGAATGCGGATACTGGCCAATATTCAGATACAATCCTGCATTAGAAGCTGAAGGAAAGAACCCTCTTCAAATAGACTGTAAAGAACCTAAATGGGAACTATATCAAGATTACCTAATGGGTGAAACTAGATATATGTCATTGAAGAAAACTAACCCAGCTGCTGCTGACAGATTATTCAAACAAAACCAAAAAGACTCTCAAAAGAGATGGAGACAATATAAACGTCTAGCAAGCTTAGATTATTCTGAAGAAGCTGACAAATAGTACCATATAACATAAAGAAAAGGGGACTCACATGAGTCCC
>NZ_JADRHM010000006.1 GCF_018205345.1 Fusobacterium sp. DD2 | reverse complement strand
ACCCCCTTTACTGTTTGTCCAGTAAAAGGGGTACGCATCAGATGTGTAGTCCTTTTTCTTTTATATTATTTTTTGTAGTCGGCAAGTCTTTTATATATCATTGTAGCTGCGCCTTCCATCAATCTCTCTTTAATCTCTTCATCTGTAATACTTTCATAATAATTGGTAGCTATAAGAGTTGCGAATCCATGAGCATACATCCAGGCATCCATGTAAAGTTTTGTTTTAAACTCCTCATCTAACCCTTCAAATCTTTTGTCTTTAGACATCTCATTTTTTATCAGATCTCTAAACTGTCTAATTATCTCATTTCTTTTACCTAAACTCTCTTTCAAAAAGATTGCCTGAAAAAATTCTTTTTCATCCCTTGCAAATATACATATGCCCATCCCAATATTAAGAAATATAAGGTCTGTTGGCTCGCGATTTACATAATCAAGAAACAGTTCTTTAGCTTTTTCTAATAGTTCCTGTTTCAAATCATCTATAGAGGCATAAAAACTATATATAGGTGCAGGTGATGATTTAAGTGATTTGGCAAGATTTCTAGCGCTAATACCATCTATCCCATTGGCTTTAAAAAGCTCAAAAGCCTTTTGATAAACCTGCTCTTTGGTAAATATTGATTTCTTAGGCATTCCTCTCCTCCTCTTTATATTTTATAAAACATTTTCATTAAAATCTTTTTGTATATGAAAGTCCAAATGCTGTTATACTCTTATCATATTTTGGATTAGGTACAGCTCCATGGTATTTTTCATTAAAATGGCCACCTTTTTCAAAGTAGATAAAGTGTGATATTGCGAATACCCACTCTGTATCTTCATCTGGATTATATTTCAAACCAGTTCCTAAAGTTAATGAATTTAATGGATACTCAACATCGTCAAAAGAAGTTTTCTTAGCTCCAGTATTTGCATAGTTAACACTTCCAAGGAAAGCCCACTGTGGATTTAATTTATACTCTGTCCCAAGTGCTATTTCCCATCCATTGTCGTACTCTGCTTCTAATCCATTGATGACAACTCCTTTTAAATCTACTTTTCCTGCTATTCTATCCATCTTAGCATCTTTATTAAAATAATAGTTTCCAGCAAGTGCCATTGTCCAATCATCTGTTACTTTATATGATGCTCCTAAAGCAAGAATAGCTGGTAAATCTCTTCTTTGTTTATGTCCTGGAATATATTCTGGATAGAAATTTCCAAATCCTAAATCTGAAAAGTCAGGTCCTAATTGAGATAATGGAACATTATTCATAGTTCCACTAGCTTTAAAATTAAGTTTTACTCTACTGTCATATCTCATTGCCAAGTTTAATTTCTCTGTAGCTTTATAGTTTAGTCCAAATTGGAAACCATAACCCCATGCAGTTCTTTCAGAGTCTATATCAGCATGAATATTTTTAGCAAATGCATCAATTACAGGATTACCTGGCTGCACTGGAGTCCCTTGAAGATTAATTTTACCTTTTAAACTTCTAAGTCCATAAACCACTCTACCACCAACAGATACTGAAAGTTTGTCATCAAATGCCCAAGCTTTTCCTATAGTTGTTTGAGCATATATATTTTTTCCTTCAGCTGAAGAACCATTATCTGTTAAGTTTTTAAAAGGAAAAGCATATTCACCTTTCGTCAAAAGAGAAAAACCATTTACCCTATTTACCAAATCTGGTATTACAGCAGTTCCAGCTACTCCACTTTTATAGTTAAGGTCTCCACCTCCACCAATTCCACCAAATGTCCAATAAAGTGCTGAATTATCCTGTACCCTATAAGCTGCAAAGTTTGGAATTGGTTGTAAAAGTATAGCTTTATACTCATGTCCGTTGTATTCCATCTTTTCATGTCCAATAGCCAGCTCTGCACCAGCATGCACATAAGTTCCATCTTTAAGATGTACAAGACCAGCTGGGTTATAATAAACAGATGCACCATTTATCATACCGTTTTGAGCCTGGTTACCTAAGTACTCAGGTGTATATGTTTGAATATGATCTATTGACGCTGCATGAGCGGCAGTAGTCATTACAGTTGCCAATGCAAGTAATAATAATTTCTTCTTCATTGTTCCTCCTATATTCTTTAGTAACACATGTAATATAACACATGTTTTTTAATATAAGATTAAGAAATTATTAATTTTTTGTAATAATTAACTGTATGACTCCATTATTATACCACGTCTATAACATATTAACAGCTTTTTCAAATCATTTATCTGATTTTGTAGCTCTTTTCCAATGTCCGTATCTTTAACTCTTATTCTATTTACACTTGTATCTTCTACTATTCTAGTAAAAGAGATAATATCCTTTCCTTCCCTAACTGCTTTTTCTACAGATTCAAAAGGATCATGGCTTATTATTTTAAGTCCATATGAGTTATAAACAAGTGTATATCCTGCAATACCTGTTTGCCTTTGGTAAGCCTTTGAAAAACCACCATCTATAACAAAAAGTTTACCATTGGCCTTCACAGGTTTTTCCCCTTTTAAAGTTTTTACTGGCATATGTCCATTTACTATATGAGAAATATTTGGATTAAGACCAAATTCTTCTAATATCATTCTACAAGTTTCCTCTGTATTGCAGAATGTATAGTATGGATTCTTATTTTCTGTATGTGATTCTTTATCATCTATAAAGTATCTCTCAAATGTTTTCATAGCATCCTTTCCAAATAGTGGAGAATTTTTTCCACACCACAGATACCATAAAAAATCTATCTCATAACTATTTTTTATATTTTTATTTTGAAAATAATATGCCTGTCTCACTATATCTTCTATTTCATCTAGATAACTTTTTCCCTTTACTTTTCTTCCCTTTAATACCACTTCACGAAAATCCCCATTCTCTGTAAGTGGTATACATCCATGATATAATAGATTTGAATTATATTTTAGATAAATACTACCATGTGTCAAGAAAAACTTGATATGTCTTTGAAGCTTTTCACTGTGCACAAAATATCTTGTTAAAGTATCCATTACCATTTTCTCTTCATCAGTTAATTTGTATGGATCTTCCCTGTCAATAGTTGGAAAATTGGTATCATTAAGTTTATACTCTTTTCCATCTATATTAACTATTCCCCTATCATAGTCAATTTTATCCAATAACTGACGTCCCTCAAGATTAAAGTCTGGATGCCTTTTTGATATCTCTCCCTCTATTTTAAACTGTATAATTGAAATTCCCTTATGAATTTTTGACATAAGTTCATCATTGCTGCCATCTTTAGGTTTAAAACTTTCACATTTGTCATCTCTATACTCTGACATTACAAATCTTGCAAGAGGAAGAAGGTTAATACCATAACCTTCCTCTAATATATCTGTATTTGAATATCTTGCACAGATTCTTATTACATTGGCTATACATGCTTTATTTCCAAGTGCAGCTCCCATCCATAGCATATCATGATTTCCCCACTGAATGTCAACGTTATGATGTGCCATCAGTTTTTCCATAATACGATGTGGAAAAGGTCCTCTGTCATAAATATCTCCAATTATATGCAGTTTATCAATTGTAAGTCTTTGTATTAAGTTTGATATTGCTATTACAAAGTATTTAGCTCTTCCCAATGCAATTACAGTATCTATTATGCTCTCTACATATTCCTTTCTATTTGGAAGCTCTCTTCTTTCATACAAAACTTCCTGCAAGACATAGGCAAAATCCTTAGTCATTGCTTTTCTAACTTTAGAACTAGTGTATTTTGAAGCTGTAACACTACAAACTTCAATCATTCTATAGATAATCTTTTTATACCACTTATCCATATTCATCATTGTCTTTGATACATACTCTACTTTTTCCTTAGGGTAATATATCACACTTGCTAATTCTTTTTTTTCAAAATTTCCTATTGTGTCTTGAAATATATCATCTATTTTTGCTCTTATTGATCCTGAACCATTTTTTAAAACGTGATTAAAAGCGTCATATTCTCCATGAATATCTGTTAAAAAGTGTTCTGTTCCCTTTGGTAGATTGAGTATTGCCTGCAAGTTTATTATCTCAGTTGCAGTATCAGGAATATTTTTAAATCTGCTTGATAGCAGCTTTAAATATTTTAATTCCGGATTTTCTCTTTTTAAATCCACTTATAGTCTATCCCTTTATATTGTTTTAGATTTGCTTGTGCAGCTGCAACTATTGCCACCAATACTCTAAATGGAGAACAGCTTACATAATCTAATTTAACACTTTCGAAGAAATCAATACTTTGTGGGTCACCACCATGTTCTCCACAGATACCAATTTCAAGTTCAGGTTTTGATCCTCTTCCAAGTTCAACAGCAAGTTTAACAAGTTTTCCTACTCCTCTTTCATCTATAGTAGCAAATGGTTCAACTTTTAATATTCCATTTTCTGAGTATTCAGTCATAAATTTAACTGAGTCATCTCTTGAAAGTCCCATAGTTGTCTGAGTCAGGTCATTTGTTCCAAAAGAGAAGAAATCTACATCTCTTGCTATTTCATCAGCTAGAAGACAAGCTCTAGGTGTTTCCATCATAGTTCCTATCTTATAATCTATTCTGATATTATGCTCTTTTAATACTTTTTCTATCTCTTCTTTTATATTCTTCTTAATAAATAGTAGTTCTTTAGCACCTATAATAAGAGGTAGCATTATCTCTGGTTTAAGTTTTGTAATTCCCTCTTTTGCACACTCTATTGCAGCTTCTATAACTGCTCTAGCCTGCATATTATAAAGTTCTGGACGTGTTACTGCAAGTCTACATCCTCTGTGCCCTAACATAGGGTTAGCATCTTTAAGATTTACTATTCTTCTTTCCATCTCTTCTAAAGATACACCTAAAATCTCTGCCATTTTCTCTTTATCCTTTGGTTCTTTTGGTAAAAATTCATGTAGAGGTGGATCTAAAAGTCTTACTATTACAGTATTATCTTCAACAACTTTAAATATTTCATAGAAATCTTTTACCTGCATATCATGCATTTCATGCAGTGCTTTTTCAACCTCTTTCGGATCCTTACTAAGTATCATCTGTCTTATTGTCCAGATTTTATCTTCCTGGAAGAACATGTGCTCAGTTCTGCAAAGTCCTATTCCTTCTGCTCCAAAGCTCTTACCAAGTTTTGCATCTGCAGGAGTATCTGCATTCATTCTAACTTTAAGTCTTTTTATTTCCTGACACCATTTTACAAATTTCTTAAGATTATCATCAAATTGAGGAGCACTAAGTTCAACTTTACCTAGGAATATCTCACCAGTATATCCATTGATAGAGATATACTCTTCCTCTTTAACAGTATATCCATTGATATACATCTCTTTTTTAATATCATTTATTTTAATATCTCCACAACCAGTTACACAGCATTTACCCATTCCACGTGCAACAACTGCTCCATGAGATGTAACTCCACCTTTTACTGTAACAATTCCTTCTGCTTCACTTATCCCTTTAATATCTTCTGGAGAAGTCTCTTCTCTAACAAGTATTGTCATTGCTCTAGTATCTGTTTTTTCTGATGAGAACATAACTCTTCCAATAGCAACTCCTGCTGATCCAGGAAGTCCTTTTCCTAAAAGTGTAGCTTTTTTCACAGCTTCTGGTTTAAAGTTACCATGTAGCAGTTGAGGAAGTGTATTTGCATCTACTTTTAATATTGCTTCCTCTTGAGTTAAAAGCCCCTCTTCTACCATATCTACTGCAATTTTAACTGCTGCATATGGACTTCTTTTACCATTTCTAGTTTGTAAAAGGAATAATTTTCCATTTTCAATTGTAAATTCTATATCCTGCATATCTTTATTGTGTTTTTCTAAAATACCAGCAAGTTTAATAAATTCATCATATATTTCTGGTAGTTGCTCTTTTAATCTTTCAATAGGTTCTGGAGTTCTTATACCAGCAACAATATCTTCACCTTGAGCTTCAAGAAGGTACTCACCAAATACATGATTTTCTCCAGTAGATGGATCTCTTGTAAATGCAACTCCAGTTCCAGATTTTTCATTTAAGTTTCCAAATACCATCTCTTGAACAACTACTGCTGTACCTAAATTATCATCTATTTTATGAATTCTTCTATAAACTATTGCTCTTTCATTATTCCATGATTTAAATATCGCATTAATTGCCAGGAATAATTGATCTTTTGGTTCTTCAGGGAATTTTTGTCCTGTTTTTTCTTCAAATATTTTCTTTCCAGCTTCTATTAATTTTTGATGAGTAAAGTCTTTTGACTCTTTCATTTCTCTTTTCTTTTCAAAGAACAAATCTTTATCTATTCCCATTACTATTTCTGAAAACATCTGAATAAATCTATAGTATGACTGATATACGAAATCTTCATCTTTAAAAATTTCAATCATGCTTTCTGCTGTCTTATCATTCATCCCAAGATTTAAAATTGTATCCATCATTCCAGGCATAGAGATTGGAGCCCCTGATCTAACTGATACAAGAAGCGGATTTTTTCCACCAAATTGTTTTCCTGTTTTTTTCTCAAGCTCATCTAATTTAATTAGAATTTCACTTTCAAGCTCTTTTGAAATTTTTTCTCCATCTTTATAATAATCTTTACACGCATCTGTAGAGATTATTATACCTTCTGGTATAGGTAGACCTATTTTTGACATTTCAGCAAGGTTTCCACCTTTTCCACCTAAAATGTTTATCATTCCCTTGTTTCCTTCGTTAAATGAGTAGACTTTCTTCATCAATTATCCCCCTTATTTTTATCAAAATATTCCAAAAATAATTTTGTAATATTTGTTTTGGTTACTCTTCCTACTAATTTATATATAACTTTATTTTTATTTTGCACTATTCTTACTACAGGCAAAGAGTCTATCTGATGGTTTATTATTTTTCTTACACCAGCAATTATCTCTTCATCCTCCTCACAGAAAATTATATTAGGCATTCTTGTCATTATTATACTTATTGGAACTTTAGTTATATCTGTTTTTCCAATAGCTATCTTTAACAAGTCTTTTCTAGATACAATTCCTGTTAGACTTTCGTTCTCAGTTATAAATATAGTTCCAACGTCTTTTAAAAACATTTCAAGAATTGTATCATATACAGATAGTTTGGAATCTACTGAAACCACTTCTCCCATAATATCCTTTATATATTTTCTTTCATCCTGTCCCTGATATATATAACCAACTCTGGTTTTAGATTTTAATATCCCCTTTGAAGTTAGTACTGAAAAATCAGTTCTCAAAGCTGATCTTGTAAGAGATAATTTTTTAGCAATCTCATCTCCTGTAATAGGCTGAGATTTTTTTACAATTTCCGCTATTTTCTCCTGCCTGGGTGTTAGTAACATTTTTCCTCCTATTTTTATTAGTGCACATTATTTATAATTGTTTTATTGTGCACAAATCTCTTTTGTTGCATACGTTATATATAACATTATTAAAAGAATAAGTCAACCTCTTTATAAGTGTGCACTATTTAATCATTTGTATTTATTGGTGTTTTAGTGATATAATAAATTTATATATTTTTATTCAAGGAGTGCTGAAATGGGAAAATTTATTTTTTATTACTCAGTTGTAGGAGCAAGAAAAAGTGCTGAACTTATTTTAACTGCTCATAGAAATAATATGGCTGGAAAAAAAGTTGCTGTATTCCAACCAGAAACAAATACTCGTGATGGAGGGGTAATAAAGAGTCGGGCATTAAAAGAGAGCTGTAAAGCAATAATCCTCACTAAGGATTTTGACCTTTATAAATGGTGGCTGGAACACAAACCCAATCTTATTCTTATAGATGAGGTACAGTTTATTACAAAATCACAGGTAGATGAACTTGTAAAGATTATTAAAGATTCTAAAACTCTGGTATTTGCATATGGACTTATGTCTAACTTCAAGGGACAGTTATTTGAAACTGTAGGATATATGCTTCCCTTTGTAACTAAAATTGTAGAAATCCCAACTGTATGCGAGATGTGTGGAGATGCAAAAGCTACTATGAATCTTTTAATTGATGACAGCAAAAATGTTGATGGTGGAGAAATAATAATTGGAAACCACTTTAAAGGTGTCTGTCTTAAGTGTTTTATGAATCATAAAAAATAATAAAAAATTTTTATCCAGCTATTTAAAATAAATATGCTGGTTTTTTTATTCTCTTTTAAAAAAATAGGTATAAAAATCGAGCAAATTTCCTATAAAAAAATATGGTTATGATTAAAAATTGAATGTTTGAAATATGAATTTAAATATGATATAATTTCTAAAGATAGAGAATAAAAAGAGGTAATCTATGAATACTAATTTCTTGACAAAATTAAAATATAATGCCTATTATTTGATGTTTATCCTTTCAGAAAGAAAAAAGGAGCAAAAAGAAACAAATCCAGTAGCTCAAAGATTTTTAAAATATAATAACTTAAGGGTTTTAGATGCTATTAAAGGTAAAAAAATAAACAAAGTTTTAATTTTACTACCACACTGTATTCAAAATTATAATTGTCCTTTTAAAATTACATCTGATATAGAAAACTGTAAGAAATGTGGACAATGTGTGATAGGTGATTTTTTGAACATAAAATCTAAGTTTCCTGTAGAAATTAAAATTGCAACTGGGGGAACCCTTGCAAGAAAGCATATACGGGATATTAGACCAGATCTTGTTATGGCCGTTGCCTGTAAACGTGATCTTATGTCTGGTATTCATGATGCATTTCCAGTAAAGGTTTTAGGTATTTTTAATGAAATTCCTAATGAACCCTGTGTTAATACAACAGTTTCAATAAAGAAAATTGAAGAGTATTTAAATGAGATATTCTAAATTAATGGCACAAACATTCAGGAGGTAGGACTTGAAAAGAAAATATTTTGCAACAGCTCTTATTTTTGCATTGAGTATGGCCTCTTTCGCTTCTGAAAGAGATGACTTAAAATTTGTAGACGAACTTTATAAACAGAAAAACTTTGATATGGCTATTGTTGAATCTAAAGAGTTTTTAGATAAATATCCAACATCTAAATATAATAAAAGCATTATGGATAGAATTGCAAAGGTATATTTTTTACAGGAAAACTATGACGATGCGATTAAATATTTTAAAATGCTTCTTATGACTGGGGATTTGGGAAGAAAAGAAAAACCAGAGATAGAGTATTATCTTGTAAGATCTTATGCTGCCCTTGGTGATAAAAACACAAGTATGGAATATTTAAAACTTATAGATCCTAAAAATGATTATTATGATAAAGCTATTCTAGACAGTGCTACTGCTTATCTTGCTAAAGAACATTATAAAGATGCAGAAGATGCATATGCACTTATCAGTAAAGATAGCAAATATTACAGTGATGTCCTTTTAAACATGGCCTTACTATCATATAATCAGAAAAATTATGATCAGTGTATAAACTATGTAGAAAAATATTCAAATGAAAGAGGTAAAAAGCACAAGGAGTTTATGTATTATCTTCTTGGTTCTGCATATTACAAAAAGAATAATATTGATTCTGCAATAGAGGCATTTGATAAGGCTATTGATGCAGATAAAGATAGTGCATATGGCCAAAGAGCAATCCTTAACCTAATTGAAATTTATAGTAACAGAGGGGATATTAAAACAACTGAAGAAAAAATTGCACTTTTAAAAAATCCAACTGACTATAATGAAGGATTAAGAATACTTGGTGATTCATATGCTACAAAAGGAGAATATGAAAAAGCAATAGAGTATTATAGCCAAATAAAAGATCTAAATAATCCAAAGCTACTATACAGCTATGGATTTTCACTTTTTAAATTAGGAAGACTTAAAGAAGCTCAGACATATTTTGAAAGTCTTAAAAATACATCATACTACAATCAGGCTATGTACTATATATTTGCAATAGACTATCAGTTAAAAAATTACAAAAAAATAATTGATAATAGAGAAGAGATAAAAAGGGTTATTGTAAATCAACAGGATACTGAAAGCATAAATCTTATTATAGCTAACTCAGCATATGAACTTGGAAAACTGAATCTTTCCAGAGATTATTATGGAAGAATGTATGCAGCTAATCCAAATGCTGAAAATCTTTATAGAATACTTATCATAGATAACAAAATAGAAGATCTTGAAGATATGCAGATAAGATTTAATGAGTATAAGAATAAATTCTCTGCTGCTGGAGAGAAAAAGAAAAATATATATCTTGCAATGGGAGAGCTTTATTATAAAAAAGGCAAGTTAGATGAAGCTGCTAATGTATATAAGGAATATTTAGGTACAAGCCAGGATTTTGATATTTTAAATAACCTTATTACAACTTTACTTGCAGGAAAAAAATATGATGAGATGCTTGAATACTTATCTCAAATGGATGACGCACTTGATAACATGTATCTAAAAGGGGTAGCCTATATAGGTATTGGAAAATATAATGAAGCTGCTGAGTATTTTAAAAAAATAGAAGAAACTCCAAATGTATCACCAGAGCTTTTGGAAAAGGTTCAAATAAATAAAGTAAGAAATCGTTTCTTAGCAGAAGATTATAAAAATGCCATAGGAAATGCTGAAGTTTATATACATGAATATCCACAGGGAGAAAATGTTGGAGAAGCATTAGATAAGATGGCAATAAGTTATTTCAGATTAGATGACTTTGATAAGAGTAGAGAAACTTATGAACGTTTAAAAACTATTCCAGGATATGAAGAGTATGCTCAATTCCAAATTGCTGACAGCTATTATGGACAGAAAAATTATGAAAAAGCTATGGAAAACTACTCTTTAGTAGCACACAATTTCCCAAATGGAAAGTATACTGAAAATGCTAATTACTGGTATCTTAATTCTCTTGTTAATCTTGGAAATATAGATCAGTTTGAGATTGAGAAAAAGGCTTTTCTGGAAAGATATCCAAATAGTCCTATGAAAGAGAATATCTATATTCTTTCAGGTCAAATCTATGAAAATAGCGGAAATGCTGATAAAATAATTAAGAACTACAGAGCACTTTATGAAAATGCAAAAAATGATAATGTAAAAGAAGAGGCAGCTACTAAAATATTAGATGCACTTCTTGCACAAAATAAAGTAGAAGAAGCAATGGAAAGTGTTTCAAATGTTAAAAATGAAGAGATTAAAGGATATTACAAATCTTTAATTCTTGAAAGAGAAAATAAGAAAGAGGAAGCTATAAAAGAGTACGAAAAACTATTCCAGGGAACTAAATACAAAGAGATGGCTGGAATAAAACTTGGAGATTACTATTTTGATAAGAAAATCTATGACAAGGCAAAAATCTACTACACTGGAGTAGATGAACTTGAAAATAGTAGATATAAAGATTTTGTATTACTTCAGCTTTCCACTATTAATGAACTGCAGGGAAAAAATAAAGATGCATTGAGAGGTTATACAAAAGGATATGTAATGTATAACGGAAATTACAGTAAGATTTCAAAATTTAAAGCAGCACAAGTTGCTGAAAAACTTCAAAACAATAAAGAAGCTGAAAAACTTTATAAAGAGCTTTATGATGACAAAGACTTTGAACACAGAGATTTTGCTCTGGAGAAATTACTCTATTTCTCTTTAAAAAGACAAAATAAAGTTCAGGCTAAAAAATATTTTACAGAATTACAAAAGTTAGATAAACAAGCAGCAAGTAAATATAATCAATTTTTTAATAATTAGGAGGTACTCAATATGAAAAAGATAATGGCAGCTTTATTTTTAGTATCAACAATGGTAGCATTAGGTACACAAGAGGATGTTACAACAATAGGTAAAGAGGTACAAGGGGTAAATAAGGAACAACTTGAAATGAAAGAGATTGAAACTAACGACGTGCTTTTGAAAAATCAAAATATTCAATCTGGTGCAATTAAAGTTACTAACGATAACTTTCAAAATCAGAATCAAAAGATAAAAGTGGTTCAGGGACAAAAAAATGCTCTTGAAAAAGAACTTTCACAAGGTGTAGAAGAGAAATCTTTCATAAAATATATAATCGGCGGAATCGCTGTAGTAGCTTTAATAATAGCTCTATAATCCAGGAGGTAATTAACAATCATGTACTATTTAACAAACGGCGGATTACTAATGTATTTTATCCTCATTATGTCAATAATTGGTCTTAGTGCTATTATTGAGAGGCTGATATACTTCTTTAGAAATGAAAAAAACAATAAAAGCGGACTTCCTAATGAAGTTAAAGGGTGCCTTGATAACGGAGATATTAAAAATGCTCTTATAATTGTAAATAAGGAGCATTCTTCAACATCTAAAGTAATAAAGGATGTACTTATTGAGATATATAAAAATCCAAGTGCAAGTCCTGCAAAACTTGAAGAAAAAGCAAAAGAAAAGGCTATGATTCAACTTAAATACTTAGAAAGAAATATGTGGATTATATCTTTAACAGCTCACCTTACTCCACTACTTGGATTACTAGGTACAGTTACAGGTATGATTAAAGCATTCCAGGCAGTGGCATTACATGGAACTGGAGATCCAGCAGTCCTTGCAAATGGTATTTCAGAAGCTCTTTTCACAACAGCAGGAGGATTATTTGTAGCTATTCCGGCTTTGATATTCTACAACTACTTCAACAAAAAGATAGATAGAATAGTTGGAGATATGGAGATAACTACAACTGAACTTATTAATCATTATAGAGGGTAGGAGAAGATTTAGATATGAAAATTGAAAGACAAAGAAGAAAAGGAGAGCTAATTCTTGAACTTACTCCTTTGATAGACGTTGTGTTTCTTTTACTGATATTCTTCCTGGTAGCTACCACCTTTGATGATATGAAAGCTGGTATTAAAATAGATTTACCACAATCTACTATAAAGGAGATTTCAGATATTAAAGAGATTCAAATCCTGGTTGATAGAAATAAAAACATGGTTATGAATTTCAAAGAAAATGGTAAAACACAACAGATTCCTGTAAACAAGGATAGTTTAAAAAGCAAACTTGCAGAAAAACTTGACAAAATGCAGGATAAAAATGTTATTATAAGTGCTGATAAAAAATTAGACTATGGTTACATTGTAGATATTATGACAATCTCTAAAGAGGCAGGAGCACAATCATTAGATATTGATACTTCTAGCAAAAGATAGGAGGACAAAATGAGAAGAGAAGATGGCATAAGTTTTTTCCTATCCATTATAATCAATATCATTATTCTTCTCCTGATACCAAGTCTAAGTGCTAAGCATGTAGCTAATAAAAAAATAAAAATTGGACTTGTAGCTTATGACAACAGGGATAAAAAAGTCTTTGATGGAAAGAAAAACAGCAATAGTCAACAGAAAAAAATCACTTCTGAAATTGATAAAAATAAAAAAACTGCTGAGCCTAAAAAAGATGAAAAACCTAAAAAGGACCCAAATAAAGTCGACTTGGCAGCTCTTGACAGTATTGCCAAAAAAATTGTAGCTCCTAAAGTTGATGTCTTAAGCGTTGCAAAAGCTGAAAGAGAAAATAAAACTCTTGTAACTCCTAAAAAACAGTATGAACAGATAAAAAGTTCTACTCCTAAACCAGAACTGAAAAATGATATTAAGCTGGAAAAAGAACCTATCCCTGAAAAAATAGAAAATCTTGATTTAAATAATGATAAGATTAAATTTAACTCAGAAGCAGGAAAGGATCAGGAATTTGATAGAATTCTACATTTTTCAGATGGAACAGAAGGACTTCCAAGTGGTTATAGGCTTGGAACAGAGGATGGAGATATTGTAGCTAGATGGGATAATAGTAATAAGGAGCCTGTATATCCTGAAAGTGCTCAGGCAAGAGGTCTTCATGGAACAGTTAAAATAAGAATGAATATTGATGAAAATGGAAATGTTCGTAGTTTAAAACTTGAAAAAGGTAGTGGAGTCCCTGAAATTAATAACGCTATTGAAGAAGTTGGAAGAACATGGAAAATTTATTTAAGTAAAAATGGACTTAATGTCCAAGGTGATGTTATACTAGAATATAACTTTGTTTTAAAATAATTTTATTAGAATAAAAGAGGTGGCTAAAATTGGTTCTTTTAGGATTTAGATTAGAAAAGAGCTTGAGAGAGGAATTAGAAAACAATTTTGAAAATGAACTTACTTTTGCTGAGGACATTACAAAATTTGTTGACTGTCTAAAGACAAAAAAATACGAGATTATAGTAATTGAAGAAAAGAATTTACAGGAAGAAGCTCTGATTAATCTTATTAAAATGGTAAGAGAGCACCAAAAAAAAGGTGTTATAATTGTACTTGGAGAAACTTCTAACTTAAAAGTCGTAGCTGGAAGTATTAAAGCAGGTGCATATGACTATGTACTAAAACCTTTAGAGGCTCCTGAAATAGTAAAAATACTGGAAAAGTCTGTAAAAGATTTTAAACTGTTAGCTGAAAGAATAGATAAACATAAAAGCACAGGAGATAAGCTGATAGGACAAACTAAACAGATTGTTGAACTTTATAAAATGATAGGTAAAGTGGCAATGAGTAGACTTCCAGTTCTAGTATTTGGAGAAAAAGGAACAGGAAAAACAAGTGTGGCTAAAGCAATACACCAATTTAGCGATTGGTCTGGCAAACCTTTAATAAGTCTTAACTGTACTTCATACCAAAATGATCTACTAGCTAGAAAATTATTTGGATATGAAAAAGGAGCATTTAAAGGAGCAGTTTTCCCACAAATTGGAGAACTTGAAAAAGCTAATGGTGGAACACTACACCTTGGTAATATTGAATCTTTAAGTTTAGATATGCAATCTAAGATACTTTATTTTCTTGAAGAGGGTAAATTCTTCAGATTAGGTGGAGCAGAACCTATAGAGATAGATATAAGAGTGGTAGCTACAACTTGTGTAAACCTTGAGGAACTTATAAATCAAGGAAAATTTATAGATGAACTTTATAGAAAATTAAGAGTTTTAGAAGTAAATATTCCACCTTTAAGAGATAGAAAGGATGATATTCCACTTATAATTGACCACTATCTTATTGAATGTAATGATGAACTTCATAAAAATATCAAAGGTATCAGTAAACCAGCACTTAAAAAAATATTAAGATATGACTGGCCTGGCAATGTAAATGAACTTAAAAATGCAGTTAAATCTGCTGTTGCACTTTGCCGTGGTACATCTGTTTTAATAGATGATTTACCTAGCAATGTACTTGGTACTAAGATAACAAAGAAAAAGGGAGATGCACTTACATCTGATTTAAAAGAATGGATTAAAAGTGAAATCGATGTCTTTAAGAAAAATAATCAGAAGGATTATTATGGTAATATAATTTCCAAAGTAGAAAAAGAGCTTATTCGTCAGGTATTGCAAATTACTAATGGTAAAAAAGTAGAAACTGCAGAGATACTTGGAATAACAAGAAATACTTTGAGGACAAAAATGAGTAATTATGGTTTGGAGTAATGAAATATGCATATAACTTTATATAGAAAATACCGTCCTAAAAACTTTGAAGAGATGGCTGGTCAAAAAGAGATAGTTAGAACTATTAAAAACTCTCTTAAAAATGGAAAAACATCCCATGCTTATCTTTTTACAGGACCTAGAGGAGTTGGAAAGACTACTCTTGCAAGACTTATTGCAAAAGGGGTAAACTGTCTTGAAAGTGAAGTGACAGATGAGCCATGCAACAAGTGTGAAAACTGTCTTGCAATAAACAATGGTACCTTTATGGATATGATAGAGATTGACGCAGCTTCAAATAGAGGTATTGACGAGATAAGACAGCTTAAAGAAAAGATAAATTATCAGCCTGTTAAAGGACGTAAAAAAATATACATAATAGACGAGGTTCATATGCTTACAAAGGAAGCTTTTAATGCTCTTTTGAAGACCTTAGAAGAACCTCCTGAACATGTTATCTTTATTCTTGCTACTACTGAAGTGGACAAAATTCTTCCAACAATAGTATCAAGATGTCAAAGATATGATTTTAAAGCTCTTTCTATGGAAGAGATGAAAGAAAAACTTAAATATATTTGTGAACAGGAAAAGATTGACACTGAAGATGATATTTTTGAAATAATATATGAAAACTCTGGGGGAAGTATGAGAGATGCCATATCAATTTTAGAAAGATTGATGGTAACATGTCTCAATGAAAAAATCACAGTGGAAAAATGTGAAACTGTATTAGGTGTTACCCCTGTCAAACAGATGAAAGACTTTTTAGAAAAAGTCCAAAAAAGAGATTATGTTGCTTTAGTTAAAACTTTAGACAACTATTGGAATGAATCAATTGAAATAGAGGACTTTTTTAAAGATTTTGCAAAATATTGTAAAAATCTTATGTCAAAAAATCAGCTTGATATAAAAGAGGGATTATCGATAATTGATAATATATTTACATCTCTTAGCAAGTTTAAATATGAGGAAGATAAAAGACTTGTTGGATATGTAATTATTGATAATCTTTTAAAATCAACTCAGCCTGTTGCTGAAAAAGTTATTGAAAAAATAGTAGAAAAGCATGTTGAAGCACAACCTGTTAAAGCCGCTTCACCTGCACCATCTGATTCTTTAGAAGGTGTCACTTTAGAGCAAATTTCTAGAAAATGGAATGACATTGTTAAAGAAGCAAAAAAAGAGAAGATTACTTTAGGAGCTTTCTTAATTGCTGCTAAACCTTATAAAGTTGAAGGTGATACTCTCTATATTGGGTTTAATCCAGAGAGCACTTTCTGTAAGGAACAGATGGAAAATAAAATGTATCACGAAGTTTTCTTAGAAGTTGTAAAAAAATTAGTTAATCCTAAAATTAAGATAAAATATATAACTGTTGGGAAGAAAAAAGCAACTGAAGATGACAATAGTGACTTTACTAAAAAAATAGTTGATTTTTTCGGTGGAGAAATCATGGTATAATAAACACTTAGGAGGAAACAATGTTTTTATTAAATACTTTTACAATAGTTATATTATTTATTTTATCCTTATTACTGCCAATTACAGGTTTTTTATTGCCAGTATATAAAATAAAAAAAATGAAAAATATGACATTTAAATCAAAACTAATAGTTAATATTTTAGCTATGGTAATAATTGGAATTATAGACCCTATCCTTTTAGGAGTCTATCTCATGTTCTTTATATTAATTGAAGCACTTTATCACTACTTCAATTATTTGAGACCTAATACTAAGCAATTTGATAGGATTATTATTACGTCATTAGCAGTAACAGTATTAATGGGAGTATTTCTATATACCCTTGTTACACATATAGATATTAACTTTGATGCAGTGTTTACTGAATTTTACAGTAAATATCTGGATTTTGATTCTATTGAAACAAGACAGTTTATAACTTATATTAAAAATAATTCTCTTTATTATCTATTTGACTACGCTATGATATCTGTATTTTTTATGTATATCTCAGTAGATGTAGATAATTATAAAAAATGGGATGTATCTTTTGAGTGGCTTCTTTTATACATTGTGCCATTCTTTCTCATCCATATTTTCAAACTTGAGAATTTTTATACACATAATTTATTACAAATTGGACAGGTTATTTTTATATTCTTTGGAGTAAAAACAGTTTACAGTTTTTTAACAAAGTTTGTAAAATTTAGATTTTTAAATAACTTTGTCTCATTTGGACTTGCATTATCATTCCCATTTGCTTCATTTATAATTGGAGTACTTGGAGGATTTTTTCTTAAAAAACCACAAAAAAACATAAAATAATTGGAGGACAAAAATATGGCAAAAGTACAAGTTATCTTAACAGAAGATGTTGCAGGACAAGGAAGAAAAGGAGACGTAATATCTGTATCTGACGGATATGCACACAACTTTATTGTTAAAAATAATAAAGGTATAATTGCAACACCAGAAGAAATGAAAAAAATAGAAAATAGAAAGAAAAAAGCAGCTAAAAGAGAAGCTGAAGAAAAAGTTAAAGCTGAAGAAGTTAAAAAAATATTAGAAAGCAGAAAAATTGAAGTACCTGTTAAAACAGGAGACAATGGAAAATTATTTGGAGCTATTACAAATAAAGAGGTTGCTGCTGCAATTGAATATTCTTTCAATATTAAAATTGACAGAAAAAAAATTGATTGCAATATAAAATCATTAGGTGACCACGTAGCTACTGTAAAACTTCACACAGATGTTAAAGCTGAGGTAAAAATAATCGCTGTAGCTCAATAGTAAATTAAGGAGTTCAATATGCCAAATATAGAAGATTTAAAAAGAATTCCAAGCAGTATAGAGGCTGAGAGATCAGTTCTAGGAGGAATATTCTTACGGCCAGATGCCTTTGGTGATATTGTAGGAATGCTTAGTCCTGCAGACTTCTATAAAAATGCCCATGCTCTTATATATGAAGCTATGCGTGATGTCTATAATAGCGGAACTAAAATCGATGCTGTAGTTGTTGCTAATAAACTCAAAAAAAATGAAAAATTTGATGAGATAATTGGGGATCAGCTTCTTTATGAAATAATTACAGAGGTCCCTACTGCAGCAAACGTTATGGAATATGCTAAAATAGTAAAAGAGAAGGCAACATTAAGAAAGCTTGGAGAAGTTGGAACTAAAATTGTTGAACTTGCATATGAAGGATATGAAGAAGTAGATAACATCCTGGATAAAGCTGAAGGACTTATATTTAAGATTTCAGAAAATGCAGACAATAAAGATCTTGTCAGCTTAAAAGATGTTATTGCTCAGGAGTTTGTAAGACTTGAAAAAGTATATCAAAATAAAGGAGTAGCCACTGGAATCTCAAGTGGTTATTCTGATTTTGACCAGATGACCAGTGGATTTCACGAATCTGACCTTATAATATTGGCCGCAAGACCAGCTATGGGAAAAACAGCCTTTGCACTTAACATCGCTTTAAATGCAGCTATGAAAAGTGAAAAAGCTGTTCTTCTTTTCAGTCTTGAGATGTCTAGTTCACAATTGTTGCAAAGACTTTTAGCTATTGAAGCTGGAATCGCTTTGCAAAAGATTAGAAATGGATTTTTAGATCCTGATGATTGGGGAAAGTTAGGACTTGCAAGTATGAAATTATCTAACTCTGAAATAAATATTGCCGATTTGCCCAATGTCAATGTTCTTGAGATAAGAGCTATTGCCAGAAGACTTAAAGCTGCTGGAAAACTTGATATGATAATAATTGACTATCTGCAACTTATAAGAGGAAGCAGTAGCAAGGGAGATAGCAGACAACAGGAAATTTCTGAAATATCAAGAGCATTAAAGGGTATTGCAAGAGAACTTGATATACCTATAATTGCTCTTTCACAGCTTTCGAGAGCCCCAGAAATGAGAGCTGATAGAAGACCTATGCTTTCAGACTTAAGAGAGTCTGGAGCCATAGAACAAGACGCAGATATGGTTATATTCCTTTACAGAGATGATTATTACAATGAAGAGTCTGAAGATAAAGGTATAACAGAAGTAATCATTGGTAAACAGAGAAATGGACCCGTTGGAACAGTTAAACTTAGATATTTCCACGAATACACCAAATTTGAAGGCTTTACTACAATGGTTGATTAATTTAGGAAGGATGATTAAATGAAAAAAGTAGAATTATTAGCTCCAGTTGGAAACATGGAGAAATTTAAAATGGCTCTTCATTATGGAGCAGATGCAGTATTCTTAGGAGGAAAGATGTTCAACCTTAGAGCAGGAAGCAACAATCTTTCTGATGAAGAATTAGAATATGCAGTAAATTATGCACATGAAAGAGGAAAAAAAGTATATGTTACATTAAATGTAATTCCTCACAACAATGAACTTGATTTATTGCCTGATTATGTAAAATTTTTAGAAAAAATTGGAGTAGATGGTGTTATAGTTGCTGACCTTGGAGTATTCCAAATAGTAAAAGAAAATACAAATCTTTCTATAAGTGTTAGTACACAGGCAAGTAACACTAACTGGCGTTCAGTAAAAATGTGGAAAGATCTTGGAGCAAGAAGAGTAGTTCTTGCTAGAGAACTTACACTTGAAGATATCGCTGAAATAAGAGCTAAAGTACCAGATATTGAATTGGAAGTATTTGTACATGGTGCTATGTGTATGTCTATTTCAGGAAGATGCTTACTTAGCAACTATATGACTGGAAGAGATGCTAACAGAGGAGACTGTGCTCAATCTTGCAGATGGAAATACAATATTGTAGAAGAGACAAGACCTGGAGAATATATGCCTATATTTGAAGATGACCATGGAACATATATCTTCAACTCAAAAGATCTTTGCTGTATTGAATTCTTAGATAAAATTCTTGATTTAGGTGTAGATTCTTTAAAGATTGAAGGAAGAATGAAAGGTATATACTATGTTGCAAACTGTGTAAAAGTATATAGAGATGCAATAGACAGTTATTACTCTGGAAACTATAAATATAATCCTAAATGGTTAGAAGAGCTGGAATCAGTATCTCATAGATCATACACTACTGGATTCTATATGGGAAGACCTGGAGCAGAAGGACAAAACTATAATGATAGAAACTCTTATAGTCAATCTCACCAATTGGTTGCAAAAGTTGAGAAGAAACTTTCACCAAATGAGTATATACTTGCTATTAGAAACAAGCTATTTGTTGGAGAAAAATTGGAAGTTGTAAGCCCTGGAATAAGCACAAGAGAGATTACTCTTCCACCTATGACATTGCTTAATAAAGATCTTACAAAAGAGGTAGAACAGATAGAATCAGCAAATCCAAACTCATTTGTTAAAATAAAACTTGATGAAAATCTTGAAGAGTTGGATATGCTAAGAAAAAGAATTTAATTTATAATTTATTTGTAGGGGGAAATATATGAAATTACAAATTATAGCAGGATGTTTACTACTGAGTTCAGCACTTTTAGCTGCACAGCTAGAAGTTCCAGAAGAAGTTGATAAAGAACTTACTAAAAGTGCAAGATCTATGTCTGGATCTGAAAGAAATCGTTATATCATGTGGCAAAAAAGAGCATACCTAAAACTTGAAAAAATTGGAGAAGAATCTGACCTTCCAGCTAATGAATACAGAAGAATTATGAACAGACTTCACCAGATGTATGGAAGCAATTACAGAAAACAGTTACAAGTTGTAGATGATGAAATAAATGACTATAAAGAATTGGTAAGAAGAGTAAATGAAAGTGTTGCAGCTGGAAAACCTGATGCAAGTGTAAATGAAGAGGCTAAAAGAGAACTTTCCTCTACAATAGAGAATACAAATATTGTTCCAAAAGAAGTGCTAAATCTTTATAAAGAAAGTGCTGAAGAATTGTATCCTGACAACTATGTTGCTCAGAAAAAATATATGGAATCAATTATAAAAACTTATCCAAAGCTCATAGAATGGATAAAGGAAAATAGAAGCATATTAAACTGACATTGAGCAGCCTTTATGGCTGCTTAAATTTTTAACGATATTTTAATAAAAAACAATTGACTTTTTAACATATGTAAAGTATAGTAAGTTGTTACAAAAAAATAAATTATCTTACACAAACAAAGGAGTTGATAGAAGAGAGATGAAAAAGAGACAAGTATCCCTTTCTTGTGCTTTGTTACCAGTAATATTTCTGGTTGCAATACTTTTTTATTCTGTACAGATAGCTAAACTAGAAGTACATATACCAATTTTTATTTCAGCAATATTTGCTGGTTTTGTTGCATTAGTATGTAGATATGCAACATGGGATGAATTAGAAGACGGCATAGTAGAGACGATAAAGATGTCTATGAGGGCTATTCTTATTCTAATGATAATAGGAATGGTTATCGGTAGTTGGATTTTATCAGGAATTGTTCCTTCTATGATATACTATGGTTTAAAAATTATTAACCCAATGGTCTTTTTACCAGTTGCGGTTATAATTTGTTCTATTGTTTCAATTTCAACAGGAAGTTCGTGGAGTACTGCTTCTACAGTTGGAATTGCTCTTGTGGGAATAGGTGAAGGTTTAGGACTTCCAAGACCCATGATAGCAGGTGCTATCATTTCAGGAGCATATTTTGGAGATAAACTATCCCCAATGTCTGATACGACTACTTTAGCTCCAGCAATGGCAGGGGCAACTTTATTCGATCATATAAAACATATGCTTTATTCAACAATACCATCTTATATAATAACTTTAATTGGTTTTATAATTTTAAGTATAAGGCATACAAATGGCGGAGAGGTTGATACAGCTCAGATTAATTCTATATTAGATGCTCTTTCAGGATCATTTAATATTAATCCATTTCTTCTATTGATACCTGTATTCGTCATTGGAATGGTTGTGATGAAAGTTCCAGCTATTCCAGGACTATTTGTAGGATCACTTTTAGGAGCAGCAGTAGCAGTACTATTCCAGGGAGCTACACTAAAAACTGCCCTATATTCTCTTCACTATGGTTATAGTGGAAGTACTGGCAACGCAATGGTTGATGAACTTCTAAATAGAGGTGGACTTAACTCAATGATGTGGACAGTATCTATTATTCTTTGTGCTATGACTTTTGGTGGAATAATGGAAAAATCAGGAATGCTTGGATGTATAGCTGATCAGATACTGAAATTTGCAAATACTACAGGAAAACTTATATTTGCAACAATTTTAACTCCAATTTTTATAAACTCAGTAGCTGGAGACCAGTATCTATCAATAGTTATTCCAGGAAGAATGTTTAAAGAAAGCTATGAAAAAAGAGGACTTGCACCTAAAAATCTTTCAAGAGCATTGGAAGATTCAGGAACCATGTCATCTCCACTTATTCCATGGAACACATGCGGAGCTTTCATGATGGGGGCCTTAGGAGTGGGACCGTGGGTATATGTGCCTTACTGTCTATTCAATCTTACATCTCCTCTAATTTCACTATTTTACGGCTTCACAGGAATAACTATAGAGAAGTTAAATCCTGAAGGAAATAAAGATAACAGCAATAATAATTAATATAAACGCAAAAAGCTGCCAGATAATTTTCTGACAGCTTTTTATTATATATATTTATGAAAACAGACCGGTATAACCGGCCCGTTTTCAATAGAAGTTTATTTTATGTTCACGAACTAGTCGTCCCAAGCTTCTGTATTCACAATAGTAGGAGTATCTTTTACATGGAATACAGGGTTCTTTCCTTCTTTTCTCTGTCTTATATAGTCTTTTATAACAAGGAAGGCTTTAGGCGACAATATTGCAATAGTTACAATATTCATAATTGCCATTGTACCCATGCTTAAGTCTGCAACATCCCATACGTCTGATAATTCAGCAACACAACCGATATAAACAGTTATAACGCATAGAATTCTAAATATAGCCATGTATATCTTATTATCTCCAAGAAGGAATGATAAGTTTGTTTCACCGTAATAGTAGTTACCAATTAGTGAACTGAATGCAAATAGGAAAATACATACTGTGATAAATGGATTTCCCCACATTCCAACTTCATGTGATAGAGCTATTTGAGTTAATTTTATTCCTGTTTCACCTGCATTAGCATAGTTAGGTAGTAATAAAACTATAAATCCAGTAGCACTACATATTAATATAGTATCAACGAATACACCAAATGCTTGCATTAAACCTTGTTTTACTGGGTGAGAAACATTTGAAGTAGCAGCTGCGTTTGGAGCAGATCCCATACCAGCTTCGTTTGAATATAGTCCTCTTTTTACCCCTTGAAGCATTGCAACACCCATTGCTCCACCTAATACAGCGTCCATACCAAAAGCGCTCTTAACAATTAAAACTATTAGAGCTGGTATATGAGTGATATTCATAGCAAGAACTAATATTGCAACAACAACATATCCAATTGCCATTACTGGAACTATAAGTGATGAGAAATGAGCTATTCTCTTTAATCCACCAAATATTACAAGACCAGTTAATATAGCTATTATTATTCCACCTATTGAACTATCAAGGTTGAATGTTCCTTCAAGAGCCTGAGCTATTGTATTAGCTTGAACAGTATTAAATGCAAATGCGAAAGTGAATACAACTATGAATGAGAATATTTTACCCATTGTTGTCCAACCTAAAGCTTTTGACATATAATATGCTGGACCACCTTTAAATGATCCATCTGGTTCTTTTTCTTTATAAACTTGAGCCAAAGTATTTTCTATCAAACTTGTTGCACAACCTATCAGAGCTGTAATCCACATCCAAAACAGTGCTCCAGGTCCTCCAAGAACAACTGCAATAGCAACTCCTGCAAGGTTACCAGTTCCAACGTGCGATGAAATACTGATACAGAATGCCTGGAAAGCTGAAACCTGATTTCCAGTAGCTGTCTGTCCATCTCTCATAGCTGGAGCCTTACCTAAAATAAGTTTAATAGTATTACCAAATAATCTGAACTGAGCGAAACCACTTCTTACTGTGTAGTAAATTCCTGATGCTAGTAACAATCCAATTAGTACATATGACCATAGGAAGCCATTTAACGTATTAATAAACTGCATAATTTTCCCCCTTCTGTTCCCTGGTTTTATTGTTTAAAATAAAAAGCCAGCAAAACAACTGATGTATTTGAGTATGTTTTGTATTGACTTTATATCTTATTACTAATAATAGTACTGCTTTTCTAATACAATGTCAAATAAATATCGCTATTTTAAGCGGTTTCTTCATTCATATTTTGTATACTTCTATATATACTATATATATTTAACTATACTGAAATATATAAAAATAATATAAAAACAATTCATATATTAATTTAATTAAAAATATAAAAAGAATCAATCTAGAAAAACATATCCAAGATTGATTCTCTCTTAAAGATTACTATATCTATCCTATTTTTCTTAATAATTCCTCAACAATATCATCAGCTTTAAACCCTTTAAAGAACTCTCTGCTTACATTTTCAAATCCTATATTTTCATATTTTTCTGGTTTTCCAACATATTTATTTATAAGATTGTAATCAGCATCTAATATTGCTAAAGTAGGAATTACATAATCATCCTCTTCTATTCCAAGTTTATCTGCTAAAAACATTATTCCTCTTCCCTGAGTAATTATTCCCAATCTTATCTTTTCATTTATCTGAGAAATTCTTGCAAGAACAGGAACTGTAGCTCTTACATATGGACACCATGATTCAGCACTCAATAACAGATTTACTCTCTTATCAATAGCTTTTAAAGCTTTTATATGTTCCTCACTCAGTTCAAGATTTTTAGTAATCTCTCTTATTTTAGCAACTTCACTTTCACTTCCAATACTTAAAAAAGTCCCATAGCTCATTCCAGTTTCAAATAACTCTTTGAATTCCATATTTCCCTCCTAATATCTTACTTTTTTTAATACAGCTTTGATAGCCTCTTCAACATTTTTAAATGTTAAAAGTTCCTCTTTAGAAACTAAAGAATCTATCTCTTTTTTGCTATATCCAAGGCTTTCAAGTGCATCATAAAGCTCATCTTCTATAGCAAGTGTATTTATTATATCATTATCCTGATCAAATAATCCACCTAATTTTTTAACTTTTCCTTTTAAGTCCAGTATAACTTGGTGAGCCTTCTTTTCTCCTAGCTTTGGCACTCTTTTTAAAGTCTTATAGTCCTCATTTACAATAAGCGTAGACAGTGTATCTACATCAAAAGTAGACATTACAGAGAGTGCAAGGGACATACCAATCCCTTTTACTCCTAAGAGAAGTTCAAATGCCTTTCTTTCTCTTTCATGTAAAAATCCAATAAGCTTATATGTATCCTCTCTTATATAGTTATAGATAAAGAATTTTACTGTATCTCCAGTTTTTACTTCATCATAAACTCTTAAAGATATATTTATTCTGTATCCTATTCCATTTACATCTAAAGCTACATAATCTCCTTTTTTGTACTCAATCTTTCCTTTTAAATATTCAAACATTATTTACTCCTCTTTTCATTCTCTTTTAGTATTTTTCCTATATATTTTCCTGTATAGCTATTCTTTAATTTTGCAATCTCTTCAGGAGTACCGCATCCAACAATAGTTCCTCCTCTATCTCCTCCATCAGGACCTATATCTATAATGTGATCTGCAGTCTTTATTACATCTAAATTGTGCTCTATAATAACTACTGTATTTCCCTTATCCACAAGTCTATTTAACACCTCTAAAAGCTTTCTTATGTCCTCAAAATGAAGACCTGTAGTAGGTTCATCAAGTATATATATTGTCTTTCCTTTAGTCATCTTAGAAAGCTCTGTTGCAAGTTTTATCCTCTGAGCCTCTCCTCCTGAAAGTGTAGTTGCTGGTTGACCAAGTTTTATATAATCAAGTCCTACATCTACCAAAACCTTAAGTTTTCTCTCAAGAGATGGTATATTTTTAAAGAAATCATAAGCCTCTCTTACACTCATATTCAAGACATCTGATATATTTTTACCCTTATAATATACTCCTAAAGTCTCTTTATTATATCTTTTTCCCTTACATACTTCACACTCTACATAGACGTCTGGAAGGAAGTTCATCTCTATTTTAATTATTCCAGCACCTTGACATGCCTCACATCTACCACCTTTTACATTAAATGAGAATCTTCCTTTATTATAACCATGCATCTTTGCATCTTTAGTCTCTGCAAATAGAGTTCTTATATCATCAAATAACTTTGTATATGTAGCTGGGTTAGATCTAGGAGTTCTACCAATAGGACTCTGGTCTATATTTATTACCTTTTCAAGCTTTTCAATTCCTATAATCTCTTTGTATTCTAAAGGATACAGTTTTCCCTTATTAAGTTTGTTAAAAAGTGCCGGATAAAGAGTATGGTTGATAAGTGTTGATTTGCCACTTCCACTTACTCCAGTAACAACAGTCATAACTCCTAACGGTATCTCTACACCTATATTTTTAAGATTGTTTCCCTTAGCACCACATATTTTTATAGTCTCTTTCCATTTTCTCCTATTTTCAGGAATCTCAATTTTCAGCTTTCCTTTTAAGTACTGCCCAGTAAGAGAGTTTTTATTTTTCATTATCTCCTGAGGAGTACCATAAGCTACAATCTCTCCTCCAAACTCTCCTGCACCAGGTCCCAAATCAATTATCTCATCAGCCTGTTTCATAGTATCTTCATCATGTTCTACTACAATAAGAGTATTTCCCAGGTCTTTCAATCTTCCAAGTGTAGCAAGAAGTTTGTCATTATCCTTTTGATGAAGTCCAATACTTGGTTCATCAAGTACATATAATACCCCTGTAAGCCCTGATCCTATCTGAGTTGCAAGTCTTATACGCTGTGATTCTCCTCCAGAAAGAGTCTTAGTCTCACGTCCTAAACTCAGATAGTCAAGTCCTACATTGATCATAAATGTAAGTCTTTCTCTTATCTCTTTTAAAATCTCTTTTGCAATATGTTCCTGTTTTGGAGTAAGTGTCAAAGCATTAAAAAATGCCAATGCATCCTTTATGCTCATATCACATATCTCCATAATATTTTTATCTCCCACAGTTACTGCAAGGACCTCTTTTCTAAGTCTTTTTCCACCACAGACTTTACATATCCTTTCAATCATATACTTATTTTCAATCTCTTCTTTTTGAGCATCAGAAAAAGTCTCATAGTACCTTCTTTCAAGGTTTTTTACAGCTCCTTCATACTCTTTATAACCATGAAATTTAAAATCACTTCCTGTATAGTCAAATCTGAATTTTCCAGGAGCTCCATAGAAAATAATATCCATCTCTTTTTTACTCAAATCTTTCACAGGTTTATCCAGGTCTATTTTAAATACTCCAGCCATAGCCTTAAATATCTCCCAGCTATACCCTTTCCTTGTAGAAGCACCTGGTATATACATTCCACCATCATTAATTGAAAGCTCCTCATCCAGTATCAATTTATTTTCATCAACTTCAAGTTTTTTACCTATCCCATTACATTCTGGACATGCACCAAATGGAGCATTAAAAGAGAATAAACGTGGTGTAAGTTCTGGAATACTTACCTCTTCGTGGTCTGGACAGGCATAGTTTTCATTAAAATGATAGTCTTTACCATTTATATTTATGATAATCTTTCCACTTGAAAGTTCAGAACAGTTTTCAACTGCCTGAGTAAATCTGCTTGCAAATTCACTGTCATCCTTTTTTAACACAAGTCTATCAATTACCACTTCTATATTATGCTTTTTATTTTTATCAAGATCTATCTCATCTTCAAGATATAATATCTCTCCATTTACTCTTGCTCTTACATAACCTTTTTTTAGAAGATTTAAAAAGAGATTCTTATGTGTCCCTTTTTTATCCTTAGCAACTGGAGATAGAATCATCATTTTATCCCCGTCATTAAATCTTTCAAGGACTCCATCTGCTATCTCTTCAATACTTTGTTTTTCAACTTTTTTACCACACACAGGACAGTGTGCTGTTCCAATATGAGCAAATAAAAGCCTCATATAATCATATACCTCAGTGATAGTTCCAACAGTTGAACGTGGGTTTCTATTTGTTGTCTTCTGCTCTATAGAAATAGCTGGTGAAAGCCCCTCTATACTATCTACATCAGGTTTTGTCATCTGACCGATAAACTGTCTTGCATATGCAGACAAGCTCTCTACATACCTTCTCTGACCCTCAGAATAGATTGTATCAAAAGCAAGAGAAGACTTTCCACTTCCACTTACTCCTGTTATAACTACAAACTTATTCTTAGGTATTTCAATATCTATATTCTTTAGATTGTGCTCTCTGGCACCTTTTATTACTATTTTTTCTAACATCAGTATTACACCTCTTTAATTATAAACCTCTCCTTACATATTATACACTATTTTAGACAATATTAAAAAAAAATGTCAAGTACCCTAGTACCTGACATCTTTATATTAATCATTTAATTTTAATACTGATACGAATGCCTCTTGAGGAATTTCAACATTTCCTACACTCTTCATTCTTTTCTTACCTTCTTTTTGTTTTTCAAGAAGTTTTTTCTTTCTTGTAATGTCTCCACCATAACATTTTGCAATAACGTTCTTTCTGTAGGCTTTAATTGTTTCTCTTGCTATTATTTTAGCTCCAAGAGCCGCTTGAATAGGTATTTCAAATTGCTGTCTTGGGATAACCTCTTTTAATTTTTCACAGATAGCTCTTCCTCTTGAGTATGCTCCATCTTTATGTGCAATAAATGAGAAAGCATCCACTGGTTTTCCAGAAACTAAAATATCAACTTTAACAAGATCTGATTCTCTATATCCTATCATTTCATATTCAAGTGATGCATATCCCTTTGTTCTTGATTTCAATTTATCATAGAAATCTATAACTATTTCAGCAAGTGGAAGTTCATATGTAAGCAGAGATCTATTATCATCAATATAATCCATTCCTACAAATGTTCCTCTTTTTTCCTGACAAAGTTCCATTACATTTCCTACGAAATCTTTAGGTGCTATTATTTTAGCACTGATAAATGGTTCCTCTACAGACATTCTTCCTCTACCTTGCTCAGGGAATTCACATGGGTTGTCTATAACTTTTACAGTTCCATTGTCCATGTTAACTTTGTATTCAACTGATGGGGTAGTAGAAATAAGGTCAATATTATACTCTCTTCTAAGTCTTTCAACTATAATTTCCATATGAAGAAGTCCTAAGAATCCACATCTGAATCCAAATCCTAATGCAAGAGATGTTTCAGGTGTAAATGTAAGTGATGCGTCATTTAATTGAAGTTTTTCAAGTGCATCTCTTAAGTCTTCATAATCATCTGTAAATAATGGATATACCCCAGCAAATACCATTGATTGAGCTGGTTTAAATCCTGCTAATGGGAATACACAAGGATTATCAGTATGAGTAACAGTATCTCCTACTCTTGTGTCATGAATTGTTTTAACCCCTGTAATGATATATCCAACTGATCCAGTACCTAATTCATCTTTAGGTTTCATATCAGGTGAGAATACTCCAACTTCCAATACTTCAAAGTCTTTTTCAGTCGACCAGATTCTGATTTTATCTCCTTTTTTAATACTTCCATCTAACACTTTTACATATGTTATTACCCCTCTATAATCATCAAATATAGAGTCAAAAATAAGAGCTTTTAAAGGAGCTTCTTCATCGTAACTTGGTGCTGGAACTTTCTTTACTATCTCTTCAAGAAGATCCTCAATTCCAATTCCTGTCTTTCCAGAACATAATACTGCATCATCTGCAGGCAGTCCAATTACATCTTCAATTTCATGTTTTACTTTTTCAGGATCTGCTGCTGGAAGATCTATTTTATTTATTACTGGGATAATTTCAAGGTCATTATCAATTGCAAGATATACATTTGCAAGTGTCTGTGCCTCTACTCCCTGTGCAGCGTCCACTACTAGAAGTGCCCCTTCACATGCTGCAAGGGATCTTGATACTTCATATATAAAGTCAACGTGTCCTGGAGTATCAATAAGATTTAATTCATATTCTATTCCATCTTTTGCTTTATAATAAAGTGTAACTGCATGAGCCTTTATAGTTATTCCTTTTTCTCTCTCCAAATCCATGGAATCCAATAATTGCTCCTTCATCTCTCTTTGTGAGACTGTACCTGTAAATTCCAACAATCTATCTGCTATAGTAGATTTTCCATGGTCTATATGAGCAATAATAGAGAAGTTTCTTTTATGCTTTTGTAACATGTTTCCCTCCCGTTTACAAATTTATATTCACATAATATTATAAGAGATATTACAGAAAAAATCAACTATAAAGAGAATAGTGGCACTAATTTCTTAAATGCTGTATTGCTGGTGTTTGAATGATATAATAATATGTAAATGTTAGCTACATGTTAGCTACAATAAATTTCAAGTAAAAAAAGAGGACTATTTCATTAAGTTATTATAAAAAATTGAACATAATGATTTAATAAAATATTTCTTATTACATGTGTTTTTTTCTATAAAACTAAGAAATATCAAAATTGATATTTTAGTATAAAAGGGAGTTTTTATGCTCCCTTTTTAGGTATATAATTATATGGGTATGCCTTATAAAATGTGTTAAATAGCTTTTTACGAGGTCGTTTTTTACTTGATAGCACTTCTTTATTTATGATATAATTCAAATAAAAACTTGGAGGCATAAAATATGAAAATGGATAAATTTGTTTTTTGGTGCAATATTGCAGGTATAGGTATCCCTTATCTTTTTATTTTTTTAGCATTCTTGACTAAAGAACCTATTTTTATAACTGGAAAACTTTTCACTGTTGAATATATGAAAATACCCACAATGATTTCTTCAGCCATGATATTAATATACTTTTTAAGAGATAATGATTATAAATTATTATATTTTTTATTAAATTTTATGTGTGTAAGATTTACTATGCTGATATTGAATGACATTCTAAATATTGTCATTCAAGCATCTCCAATGATAACACAAGTGATTAGGTTTTTTATATTTATAATTACCATGCCATTATTTAGTGCTTATGTATACCAATTTTTCAAAGAAAAAAGTTATAAAAAATACAAATCATTATAAAGGAGAGTGATTGTTATTCACTCTCCTTCATGCTTATTTTTTAAAAATTTGCCCTTAATTCCTTTAAAAACTCTATATATCCATCTGTATTATCTGGGTATCCTTTTCTAGCTATTTTTTTCTTTAAAGCTATATTATTCTTTATGTTTCTGACATAATTATCAAATAATGGTAACTCTTCATTCTTTAAAAATGATTTCAAAGTAGCTTTTTTATTTTTAGCTTCTGTCATCTCTTCCAGTGCCACAAGTAAATAGTGTGGGTCTTCTACCTGTTTAAAACTCATTACATAGTTAAACAAATCTCTTATTTCAGGATCTAATCTTTTTAATTGTGTTTTATAGTCTAGTCCAAAATCAATAAGCTGTTGTTCTCGCTCTTCAACTGTATCTTGAGACAAAGCAAAATTTATATGGTCTTGTCTTACTCCTTGTTCTGCTATTTCCATTAGCCCACTGGCTGTTGCAACTGCAATATCTTTATTGACTTTCTCATCGTCAAAATTAGTAACTTCATAGGCCTTATCTGGGTTTTTCTTGAAAAAAGATGTCCAATCTGATATTGATTGATAACTTTCTTTTACTAGCTTTTCAATTGGCAATTCTCCATCTTTTTGCTCGTGAAGGGCATTTAATCTATTATGTTTTTTCCATTGAAATTGAGCCTCTTCACTCCAAGTATTTATTTTTGTTGGTATAGTTCTACCGAATTTAATATTATCTATCCCACGTGATATATTACTTGGTGCTAATACATATGCAAGCCCATATAAGACTTTTTCTGATGATGTTAAATTGTCAGATGTTGCTGCATGTTGCGAAGTAATAATGTTATTCGTTATAATTGAAAAAAAAGCAGGTGCGCCACCAAACATGATATCAAATCCACTATAATCTACTAAACTATCTTTTACTCCATCACCAATTATGGGTAATATATCTCCTTCTTTTATTGCTTCGTATTTTGCTTCAACTATATCATCTGCACTTGTTCCTGATATTTTTCCGTGTAGCCATGATATTGATTGGGTACTTAACCAAAATCCTATCGACATCTTAGAAAGATTAACGAAATTATTCTTTCCCCCTTTAAAATTAGCATTTCTTAATATATTTCTAGGGTTAGATAATCTACTTCTTAAAATATCATTAGCATCATAATAAGTGCTGACATTATTCCAAGCCCTACTAAAAGCCCCCATAGAGTATCTTCTAAATAGCAGATTGCTTTCAAGCCATAAATTAATTAGAGGATTTTTTGCATCAATAGAAACAAATCTTTTATCATAAGGCTCAAATTCTCTTCCCATTATATCGGTGAACTGTTCAAATATTGATTTTAGCTTTCCACCAGTTATTATATCTGAGTTCATAATAAACTCATTAAAGGCATCATAGCTTTTAAAACTTTTTATTTGATTTTGTATATTTTGTAATGCCAGTTCATCTATACCGCTATTTTTTAGTACTGTTCTCATTTCAGGGGTCATATTTTCAAATTTCATTTTAGGAAACTCATCAAACATCGCTTTTGATGTAAATCTCATAGCCATAGCTGTACGGTGGACATCCGAGATTAATTGCCCGTTACCACCAATTTCAGCAAGTTTTTCAACTCCTTTAAAAATGTTCTTGCCAGTAAACTTATATCTATTTTGAAGTATTCTTTTTAAATACATCTCTGCCTCAAATCTTTCTACTGGATTACTGATACTAGATAGACCTTCTTTTATTGCTTTATTTGAGTTTTTAGCAAGTTCATAATGTAATTTAGCCATTTCATAGTTACCCTTTAAAAAACTATATTTACTATCAAAGCCTAATCTTATCGCCCCTGAATTAGCAAGAGCAGTATTTGGACTAGCTTCTCTTAAGTGCCTCAATCCAAATAATAACTTCCAAGCCGACCGGTCCTTCATGAACTTAATCATCTTTCCATCAAGTTTTAAGTCTTCAAATTTCTTTGGTGTGATATCTCTATAACTTGATAAACTTCTTAAATTGTCAAGTTCTCCAAAGAAAGAACTAGCCATGCTTTTATTTAGTGTAAAATCAAGCCATCTGATATCATCAGTTGCATCTCCGTTAGTTTTATAAGCAGTAGTAAAATTTTCAAACTTTTCCATAACTTTATTATATCCACTTCTCTCATCTACAACAGTTGAAAAAATTCTTTCAAGTATTTCTTTAGGGTCGCTTTCATGTCCTTTAAATAAGTTTTCAAATTTTCCTAACATCTCATTTTGAAAATCTTTTATAAAATCAAGCTCAGGCTGTGTCTTTTCTTTTTTGTTAAGCAATTTCAAATATTTTTCCTTATCATCCATATTTACCCATTTATAAGCTATATCAAATAAAGTATTCTCGCTTAATTTTACAGTGCTTTTTCTATTACCTTTTGATACATCTTTTGTAGTTGAGTTTATATCATAATATAATTGCTTCAATAATTGAGGAGTTTCCTCAATATTATAAGTCCCCCCTTTAGCAAGGCCTATATTTTTTGCTTCATTATCAGTCAGTTTTACTTTATGCCCTATATTAGCTAATTGCGTTTTTATAAATTCACTTGTACTGATTGGGTCGTCCAAAACATTTCTTATCCCTCCCATTAAGTGCTGCTTATTATATACAGTTTCAAGAAAAAAACCATCTTGTTTACCTGTATAATCAATACCACTTTTAAGACTGATATATTCGTTAATGTACTTTCTTAGTATATCTTGTAAAGGCTTATATTTTTCATTTTGTGATTTACCTTGTATTACTCGTACAAATTCATCAGGCTGTATATCTTTTATTGTATTGCTTATAATATCAGTTAGCGGTGTAATTTCATTGTACGGCTTATTATAAACATACTTAGATAAATCCTCGGCTATCTCTCCTAATGCCTGGTCTTTTCCAAGTTCAACTTCTGTATATATAGGTTTTAAAATTCTAACTATATTTGCTTTTACAAGTGCATCTCCCTCAGTGCTTTTTACTCCATCACTGTATTTATACTGATATTTACCCCCTTTATTCATTTGGTCATCAGTTAGTGTATTGGACAACTTTCTTAATCCTGGGATTACTCCATCATCAATTGTTTTTTCTATGTCCACACTTAAATTCTTACCTTTGGGTATTGATAAAGTTTGGCCATTGTCTTGTCTTATTTGTATATCTGCTAGTATTTGATGATCTATCACCCTGTTTTCATGTTCATTAACTTTTGCTAATTTATCAAGGGAAGGCAAATCCTCTTGTGGTAGTTCAGTTTTTATTGGCATTACCCCTTTTTGGGATATAGGTATATCCTCGTATAAAGGCTTAGCAATATCTTTGGCTTCAAATTTAGATGTTACCCCAGCTAGTGCAATACCAGTTCCTATATTGATTGCATCGTTTGTATCAAAATCACTTAGTTGTCTCCCCATTATTGAGGTCTCTTCATAGATATAATCTAATGTATTTTGAATAGCATTCATTGCAAATCCTTGTGTCATTATATTCATTCCCATTTGAAGTGGGTCAACTGTTTGTTCAGCAAATCCACTGGCTATCTTAACAACACTTCCTTTTATTGGGTTTTGCTCTGCATATCTATCCAGTTCATCTCTTCTATCTCTTATATTAGTTACAAGTGTTCTTTTTATATCATCATTTTCATTAAGGTATTTTGTAACTTCTCCGCTTTTCATATCCTTGTCTAGATATTCACTGGGCATTAAAATAAGGCCAGTTGCTAAACTCCCTATATCATCAATTTTAGAAGCGAACATGTCCGCCCCATTTAAAATTGAATTCCCTAATTGTCCTAGTGCTGTTAATTGTTTATCTTTATCTTCATTCATATTTTACCCTCCGAATACTTCGTTTTGTTCGTCTAAAAATTCAGATTTATATTCAACTGGTTTAATCTCTTTCATATTTCTATTTTTTAAATTTGTATATCTGTAATTAGTTCTTTTTGATGTAAACTCACTAACTATCTTGATATCATTTTGTAGAGCATCATAATCATTTTTATTTTTATTATTTAGCTGTTTTGCTGTATCTTTGATAATATAATAATAGTCTTGTGTTAGTTCTCTAAAATTATTAGTTTTAAGGGCTATCCCAGTAAGATATTTTAATGCGGTTGCCTCTCCAACTACTCCATTTTCTGCAAATTTACTTGCTATTTCTTTAAAATCTTTATTATCAAGTATTTTTCTTTTTTGTCCTTCATCTATTCCAATATTATTAATATAGCCTACTCCATCATTTACAGTTTGGGCTAATTTAAAATAATCTGGATTTTTTTCGCCTTTTATGATAATAGCTGGATCCATTCCAGTAGATAATCCATAATCTTTTAATATATTATTCCTTTTTCCTTCATCTCCATTTGATAATTCAGTAGCATAAGCAAATAAAGGTTGATATTGGTCAGCTAAACTACCACCATTATTTTTAATATTTATCATTTGATTTCTTAATCCTTGTAATGCTGATGGAGTTAAAATTTTTAAAGTTTCTCCATTTTGGCTATCTCCAAAAGTGTCCCAGTGTTTATCTGTTACACTTTCCATATATTTTGGGTCAGATAAAAACTCTTGCATACTTAGTCTATTTTTAGAAGTCCTTCCATCATACAATTCAGATAAAGTAAGGGCATCTTTTTTATTCCAAGCATCTTCTATCTGTCTTTCTCTCAAATATTCCTGTTGTTGTCTAGCTACATGTTGTAACTTAGTTCTTGCCCTTTCCTCTCTCTCTAATCTTCCAAATTCAATACGTGCCCTGTTAATTACTTGCCTGTTATTCCCTTGCATCTGAGCGGTCATATATTCTATGGCTCTTTCTCTATTATCACCTTTGTAATATTTATCTACTATTTCTGTTGCCTGAGTTTCTGCAATTCCTTTGGTACTAAATAAATTATAAAGGTTATCAAGTTTGGCTTTCTTTTGGGCTAATGGGATATTATCAGCCTGTATTTTACTCATCTCATTTAGTAGTCTATTACTTTCTGCACCACCAATCTTTTTGCCCAATAGTACTATATAGCTTTCGTCAGCCATTCCAGTAAGTTTTTTTAGCCCATTGGCTGTATCTGCTATACTCTTATATACTTCCTCAGCTTTTTTATCATCTTTACTATCATAAGTTTCAGCTATTTTTACATACTCATCAATAGCACTTAAACTGTTGTCAGTTTGCTCTTGAATGTAATATTTATCCCTAGTTTCCTGTATATCTAATCTACCTTTGTATTGTTCCAAGTCTTTTTTCTGTAAATACTCTTGCTTTTCGTCATTCATTAAGTACTTATTATCAAGTATTAATTTTTTCTTTTCTGCCCATAGATTATTATAAGCTGATAGATAATCATGGTATTTATCAGAATATTTGTCATGTATTCCTTGCCAGTCTTCTCTAAACTTCAAGTCCATTTTTTTTAGCTGTATATCTAAAAGATTTCTTTCATTTTGCTCTTTTAAATTTTGTGCATCAATTACTACTTTCCCTAACTCATCAAGCCATATTGCTTTATGTGTTGGCATGTGATGAACTGTTCCTACACTTACTCCTGGGGCATTGGTAGGATTTATTAAATATCTACTTTGTGTATCTACATTTATTGGGGATATATTTGCCCCTTCTCTTTCTTTTACAATTTCTTTTTTTATAAAATCATTCATATAATCACCCTATAATTTGTACTCATCTATATATTTACTTGGATATACTTTATAATCTAAATTGCCAACTTCATTTCCATAGCTTATTTTATTAATATTTAAGTTGCCAATCTCTTGGCCATAACTTATTTTATTTGGTTGGTCCTCTCCAAAAATCCTATTTTTTATGCCTCCTATACCACCATAAGCATTGAATAATTTACCCATTCCACCTAAAAAGGCTTGCCCTATCATGTCCCCGCCTTGGGCCATAACTTGTCCACCTTGGGCTTTTACTATTGCCCCTTGGTTTATTCCTGCACTTATAAATGAATTTAATTGAGCCATATCCCTATTATATTGTGCTTCTGCATTACTAAAAGCACTTAGATAATTTTGATTAATCCCTTCTTTAGTCTTTAAATAACCAATTTTATTTTGGTAATTTTGGGCATTAATTTGTGCCTCAAGGCCTGTTAAATCATTAAGTTCATTTTGAATTATTTTATTTGCTTTCTCATCTGCTTCAACTTTCAATTTGTTCTTCATATCAGTTTTATAAGAACTGCTTTCTACATTCTTTATATCGCCAGTAAAGGCAATTTTTATTTTAGCATTTTCAATTTCACTTGCTAAATCTTCACGAGATGATACATAATTTGATATAATATTCCTAATATTGCTTTCCAAGGCTGTTCTTATCTGTTTTTTATTAAAGTCAAATTGAACATCAGCCTGTTTATTTTGCTCTCCCTTTATAAAATTAATTGCCTTTTTAGTGTTCTCTTCACTTTCTTTAAACTTCCTAGCATTTTTACTTAAACTTGAATATGTATTCTGTATTTCTTTACCAACCTTGTATATCTTATTACCTTGGTGTACAGAATTAAATCCTTGAGCAATTCCAAATGCCATTCCTGTTAAAATTCCACCTATCATATAGCCTCCTTAGTCACTCACCACTTCAATTTTTAAGTCAATACCCAATATTTCAAATATCTTGTCATTTTCATTAGAGATTATACCGATATCAAATCCATTAAGGACTGGGAAAGATGTTTCAATCTTAAAAACGCTGAATAAATCATCTTCTATTGCGTTCTTAGTAATAAGAGTATTGTTTATCTTAATACCTTTTATAGCTTCTTTATCCTGGTTTAAAACCTTTATAAAGACTCTCACTACTCTTGAACTATAATCATTTGAATAACTTCCACCTTTTTCTGACTTCATAAAAGGTGGATTTATTCTTAATCTACCATTCCCATTTATTGTACTTTCTTTCAATATGGCATTATCTGTTATAATATTATCTCCTATAATTACTAGATGATTATATTCCTTCTTTTTAGCTAATACTGACTCACCATTACTTAGTTTAAGAGAAAATCTCCTAAACAATTTATAATCAAGCTGTTCATACATATAAATTTTATCTTTTTGTGTGTCTCTTCTTGCCATCAGGTAGTATTTGTTGTTATATTTAAATTTATAAATACTATCAAATTTATTTACTATCTCATATTTTTCAACTATACCGCTAGTATAGTTTTCAATCCCAACACTAGTTGGTATCTGCTCAATACTTCTTAACTCATTATTTTCAGTAAGGTAATAAAAAGTATTATTTAATAAGACACAATTATTTTTATAAGTATACTTAGCATTTATATTAGCTGGCAGTTCTGAGGCTATGAATACCCCATAGGAATTATTCGAAAGTATGTTGTTGGTAGATATTACATACACACCTCTACTATTTGGAATATAGATTTTATCCCCTATATACATGTCATAAATTTCAGGGAAAATATTGTCAATTGGAGTAGGTTTAAAATAAAATGCACTGTCAGTCTTAATATCATTTGTAAAATCAAAATAATCTGACTTCTTTGAGAAATAAAAAGTTCCATTATGTATAATAATTAATCTGTCTTGATAAAGACCGACAGTGGTCAGTCCTTCATTAATCTTTATTAATTCTCCATATTTAAGAACTCCATTCCCTTTTCCACTTATTCCAGTAAAATATTTTCCACCATATTTACTATCATTTTTTTCGCCTGTAAAAGTGATTTCTGTATTTCCTATATAGAATTTTTTATTGTTATCTGTCTTATAAAAATTTCTCATAACTCCAAAAGTAAGCCCATTTGATAATCCTTCTATATTTTCATTTGTGACTGATGCCTTATATTCAGGATATATCCTTGTTAATGTTGTGTTAGTTCCATCTATTTTTATAGTTCCACTTGTTGTATCAAATCTAGGATTTTCATAACTTCCTAGGAGTGATACTCTCATTTCATTTTGTACTTGGTAAGTTCTGTAAACATCAATTTTTAAAACTTCTTTGTTTTTCATTGGCAGCTTTATAAGGTCTAAAAAGTTAGATACTCCTACTTGCCCGTTATCCTTATTAAACTCATAAACCTTGGTAGTATCTCCAATTACAAATAGTTTATCATCAACCATTTTTATTACTTTTATATTGCTTACTGTTGAACTATTTTCTGAAATTAAACTTCCTATTTGCCCGTTATTCTTTTTAAAAGTGCATACCTTATTATCTGCCATAACACATATATAAAATGCGTATTTGGTATCAATAATCTCTTTAAAATCATAGTTAAAAGGAGTGCTTTTAAATTGTTTTGCTATTTTTAAGTTTCCCATTTCATTTATTACTAAATCTTCAATTATTTGTGCTGATTGCTGATATATTTCAGACTCTCTTATTCCACCTAGTCTTTCGCCTACCTCTCCATAGGTAAACATATTCATTCTATTTATCATTTAATCACCCCAATATTGAAAACCTTGCTGAGCTATAACATCATTTTTTAACTTCATAACTTCATTATCTATCAATTCTAGCTTTTTATTATAGGTATTAAATGCAAGTGCCATTTCACGTGCTGTCATGGCGACTAAAAGATTAAACAGGTTGTTAGGGTATTCACTAAGTGGAATATCTCTACAATACTGTATTTCTATCTCATCTTGGTCAGAATAAATAAATTCATTCTCAATTCTATAATTTTGTCTACATCTAAGGATATTTAAAAAGTCTATTGGGATATTAAATTGGTACTCATTAGTATCTTCTTTTTCAGATACTTTATTCAGTTTTAAACTTGTTGCATTGAATAAAAAGGCTGTTGAATAGGCTAAATTCTTTACTACTTGGTCAAATATGACTTCACATACTTGGTATAAATCACTTTTATTATCGTTATAAACTGTGTTCTCTCCTAATTTTAAAAACACCATTTTTATAGCTTGCCCTTTATCTATCATTTAACCTCCTTAAAGAGGGGCTATTAACCCCTCTTCTTTAACTGTAAATCAAGTAACTTTTCAATATTTCTATTAATTTCATTCATCTTTTCAGTTTGCAACTCCATAATTTTGTTGAATTCCCTTCTTGTTATATAACTGTCAGGTAGTTGTATCTTCAAATTATTGAGTTCATATTCTGTCCCGTTGCATTTTCCACTTATCTCATCTACTTGTTTATTGATATATTTAATATCATTGGTATTCTTTGTAGTTTGCTTGTCGTTTGCTTGCCATGCTGCATATCCTCCCAGTATAGCTGATAATAATATCGGGTATACTAGTCTATCTTTTAATTCTTTATAATCCATAGGCTACTCCTTTTTATTGTTGTTTTTACCATCAAAGAATTTTTCAATGTTCCACTTTCCAACCAATCCACACACGAACACCATGCACAATTGGAATAATGATTTTAACCATTCCCATGGTAGTGGTATTTCATAAAATGTTCCAGTAGTTAAATATTTTATAAGCCCTACTAAAAATGACAATGTAGGTATTAACAGAAAGATCCATACACAAAGTGGAAAAGTTATTGGGACAACTTTTTCAAGCAATGTTTTATTACCCTTTATTATTTCCTCATTTACTTCTAATGTTTTTTTCTGTAATTCAATTTGTGCATCTTTATCAGGAATAAATTTATTAGCTATTTTTAATATCTCATCTAATCCAGGTATTAAACTCATGATTGCCCCCTTATAAAATCAACTATAAATTCTGCTATATCCTGTCTATTTTTAAACTTGCTACTGTCTATGTCATTTGTTCCAAAGAAAGGCTCTACCAGGATGTAAGGAGATTTAGTATTGCATATACCATATCCGCCCCTTTCATGTTGGTATTTTATTTCAATAAGTTTTCCACCTCTATATGGGATATCAAATGTTTCATGGACTTTCTTTAAGAAGTTTAAAGCCAACTCATGCCCTTTTTTACTATCCTTATATACTAAGGTTTCACATCCTCTTACATTGGTGTCTTTTACTGCATTAAAATGCAATTCAAGTATAAAATCGTAATTATGTTTATTCATTTCCTCTATAACTGGTACCATTTGCGCTACATAGCCTACTATTGGCTCTCTTGTATATATATCTATGCTGTCATCAATTTCATTGATAATACTGCATACATCTCTATAATATTCATATTCATATTGCCCTAATACATTTGAATAAGCCCCTTTATCTTTTGGGTTATGCCCTATTAATAATGCAACTTTCATTACTCCTCACCTGCCAATTTCTTGTGTATTTCTTTTCTTTTATCTTCAAATGTGGCACTGTCTATCATTTCTATTTTTTCAATTGTCTTGAAATAATTTTCAGTATCATAAACACTTTGGATAAATGTAGTTCCATATGCCATCAACATTGCCATTTCATCCAGTCCCATTGTTTCCCCGTGGTTATCTTCAAAATACCATGGAACACTTTTTTCTTGCTTTTTAATTAGACGGCTTATTAATAATGCCACTACTGTTGCTACCATAAAGGCAACGTCTTTGTCACGGCATCTTTGTTGATGCCCATTGTAATCAAATCCATATTCTAGGCATTCTTTTTTATAGGTATCTATAAGATTAAAATAATAATCTTTTTTTAGTTCTGCATCCTCTACCCATTTAGTTCCATCCCATACACTGTATGGATTAGGTTTTTCTACTCCAAGTATATAATCACCACTTAAAACTTCGCCTACTCCTAATGTTTTAAGTCCCATGTCTATTAATTCCCTGTCAGTTGCTGCCCTAAGTTCCCCTTTATCTATAACAGGATACCCACTTAAAGGGCTTTCCCCTTTATAAATAACACACTGTTTATATATTTCTTTTCCCTGTTCCTGCATCTGTTTTTCTGTCAGTTCTACATCTTCCTGCCCTAGTAAAAACAGTTGGCCACTTTTTGCTTTTTCTTTATCATAGTAAAATATCATTTTTTATCACTCCTATTGCCATCTATATAAATCTGCAAAAATTCTTGCATTTGCAAATGTTTCATAATCTACACTAGTGAAATGTATTTTATAAATACCGTCAATAAAAATTGCTCCTGTTTTACAATTGCTTTCATCTATATTATTAAATTTAGGAGGGTAGTTTTCATTTATTATATTCTTTAATTTCTCTAATGAATATCTAACTTTTTTTCTATCATTATTACTACTTTCTCCGTGTATACTTCTGTATTGTTCGATTAAAACCCATTCTTTTTTATGTTTTCCTTTAAGGTGCGACATACTAATACTTCCGCTAGGTCTATCTGCAATTTCTCTTATTGCTGAATTTCCAAGATTAACTGAACCGCTTAAATTAGCCTCTCTACGTATTTGTGACATACTAATACTTCCGCTACTTGGTAATGCCATAGTTACCACCCTTTATATCCTCTATTTCCTTTTGCAGTGCTTTTATACACTCTATAAGCAAGGCCACAATGTTCCCATATGCCACTGTATAAAATCCATTTTGTACATGTATTACTTCTGGTAATACTTTTATTACTTCCTGTGCAATTACTCCAGCTTTTCTGTCTTTAAAACCTTGCATATTAAAGGTATATCCGTTTATAAGTGTTATTTTATTTAAAGGGTCCTTTATTTTCTCTAGGTTGCTTTTTAATCTCTTGTCTGAAAAGGCTGTTACATCACCATTAGCATAAAAATTTCCAGTAACTGTTAAACTACCACTTAAGGTTGAATTACCACTTTTAGGAATAAAATTTAAAGATGGCTTATTTCTAAGTTGGTTATAATCTGTTGTCCCAGGTGCTCCCGTTGCCCCAGTAGCCCCAGTGGCTCCTCTCTCCCCTTTTTCTCCTCGTTCTCCACGGTCTCCTTTTTCTCCTTTAAGTGTTGTTGCATGTGCTTGGACATACTTATCAAATTCTTTCTTTTGTTCAACAACATTATTATTAAATGCTTGTAATTTCTTATCAGCATTAATATTAAAATTTGGAATGATATCATCTTTTATTTCATTTTTTTGATGTTCCACCTGGTTTAAAAGGCTTTCCATTTCATTTTTACTATTGGATAATTTGCTATTTGCATCTTGATAAAAATTATTTAATTCTGTATGTATTGTTTGCCCTGCTTGTTTTACACTTTCGTTTGTGCTTTCTTTGATGGCGTTTATATAGGTTTCTGTATCTTCCACTTTATTCTTTATGGTTTCTGTTGCTGTGGTGCTGTATCTCTCTATTTCATTAAGAGTATCACTATATTTTTTATTTATCCCATCAGTGTGAGTGTCAGCCAGTTTTCCTAAAGTTATTTGATACTGTTCTTTTAGTGAGTTCAAATTTTCTGATAACTGATTGAAATATTCAAGTAGTTGGGATTTATATAATGCTGTTTTATCTGCTACACTTTTCTCTCCTAATGCTCTAATGTATTCAACCATTTCGTCATATTTTTCATTTAATTGGCCAATAGGAAAGTTCTCAATTATTCCTTCCTTATTTGCGTACCACATGGTATTTGGCTCTAATGGAGTTAATACCTGTGACATTTTTAAAGTATCTGATTTTATTCCAACAGTTGTAAGATATTGTTCTATTGCTTTAGTGTCCTTTACTAACTCATTAAATTTCTTTACTAAAACTGTAAGTTCAGGAAAGTCTTCATCGTATGTACTGCCTTTTAGTCTTGTGTTATAAATTATTTGATATTCATATGCTTTCTTTTGTATTTCCTCATCAACTACCAAGTATTTATTATTACTTTCCTCTTCAATCCTATAATTGCCCTTTGGTATAGGAGTAAAAGGTTTGCTTTTTTCTCTATACATAAAAACAGTTCTGCTTAAATCTATTCCATTTATCTCAAATTTGTTTTTATTGTCTGCTAACCACTCTTTAACTGTTTCAATTAATTTGCCTGTTTTAAAATCCATGTTACCTCCTAAAAAATGAAAGGTAGAGGCTTAGACCTCCACCTCTCAATTAATTAAAATATTAGGCTGCTTTAACTGATACTTTTGTAATTTTTGTAGGCTCTATTATTACAACTCCACAAGACTCATATACTTGTAAGTGCCACTTTCTACCATCAGTTGGTACAAATACTGTATCTGTTCCCACTGAGTTTTCCCAGCTTGCAAATCCAAAAGTATATGATGGTACTACATATAGAGTACCTTTTGTAGCTTGTTCAGTAATTACAATTTCAGCCCCGTAAAATGTTAATGGAAGGTCACCAGTTCCGCCACCGAAAGCATCTTTATAATCTCCGTTTATAAATACATCTGATGTAGATAAATCAGTGTAATCATCTTCTGACATTACAAGGGCAACACCTTTTTTTTGGTCTAATCCACATTTAGCCCAAACATGTGCTCTTCTAACTGCTGCTATTAAGGCTCTTATATTGTCCATGTCAGTAATTGCTTTTGTTGATGTTCCAATCTTGGTAAGTGACCCATCTTTTGCAACTATTGCATTTACTATTTTTTCATCTTCTTTTTGCAATACTGCATTTGTCATGCTTGCAACAATAGGTGATTTTAGGTCTAATTTTGTTTTATTCATATCTTCCTCAGATAATTTATCTTGAGATGATATAAATGCTATTGGTGCTGTGAACTTGTCAAAATCTCCACCATTTGAAGAAGTTGATGAACCATACATTGATGGAATTCCATCCTGAGCAGTTGATTTTTTCTTTCTGTAAAATGTATATGACTCTCCACCTTTTGCATTTCCTCTTTCTGCAAATTTCTTAAGTCCTGCTGCTTTCAATTGGTCCATAGCCATTAAAACCGATGTAGCAAAAATTTGTTGTCTTGTATTTGTTGTTGTTGCCATTTTTATTATCCTCCTTGTCTTATAATCCTAAGACTTCTTTAAAATAGTTAATATCTTCGTCATTTCTTAATTTTGATAAAAGTTCTTTTTGCTTTTTCGGGATATCTGTATCCCCTAAGTTTTTTCTTAAATACTTATTGAACTCTTCCACTGCCTGGTACCCTGTCATTCCTTGTGTCCTTACTTCCCTTTGGGTATTTACTCCGACACTTACTCCGCCTTTAGTCTTTAAAACACTATTGATTATTTTAAAAACTATTGGGTTTGCCATTGCTTCCTGATAGTATTGTCCTAGTCCATCAGCCTCTAGTGCACTTTTCAACTGACTTCCTACTGCCTTATAGTTTCTTTTTTCTTCTACTGTAAGACTTCTATTTAGTTCTTTTTCCACCTCCTCCCTATTAAACTGTTGGTTTCTATCTTCAAGCATGTTATCAATTAGGTACTCTATTTGTTCTTGTGTAAATCCTTTTTCTTGATATTTCTTTGCGTACTCTTCTAACTGCCCTAAATTACTTTCTGGGATTATTTCTTTATACTTGGATAAATCATATTCCCCAACCTTGTAAGTCCCTTCAAAGTCAAGGTCATCAACTGAAAAAGGTTGTTGTTGGTCTTGGGGTTGCTCTTGATTATCTTCTTGTTGTGGTACTTCATCAACATTAATTTGTGCATTATCTTGTATTTGGGTATCTGTTTCTAGAGTGTTCATTTCTACTTGTCCTGTATTCTCTTGGTCCATTATTTAGCCTCCTTCATCATGTTAATATTTAAGTCAAATTTAAGTTTCATAAGTAAATCCCGCTGTTGTGGGTATCTTCCGTTACTCAAATAATAAATTTCACGTTGCCTTACATTATCTAAAATGCACTCTTCAATAAGTTTTAGTAACTCACTATTCCCTGTAAATTTATCAAGCATAAGTTCATATTCTTTTCTAAACTCCAAGGTTTTTCACTCCTTTACTTATTTCGTCATTAAGTCCAACATCATTACGTTTCCCAATATCTGACTGTACCTCAGCCATTTGTTGTAATTGTTCCATTTGTTGCTGTTTAGCTGTTAATTGTTTAAACTCTTCTTTAGTGTTTAAAATGTTCAATGGGATATTCATTTTTTTAGAACTCCAGTCTATAAACTCTTCGACTTTTAAAATGTATTCTCTTTCAGCTTCAGGAACTAATAAGGCAATGGAGTTATAATAATTTATTACATTCATTACTTCGCTTGCCCCTGCACTTCTAGTCAATTCATTTATGTACTGTATCTGTGTAATAGGTAAATAATCCATTTTGTCATCAATAGCTTTTAAAAGCCCTTTCTTGCTTAAAATGTAATAAGCGTTCATAAAAGTAGGCTCTAGAAGTTCAGTATTTATCAATTCATAAGTTCCTGAACATTCTTTTCTAAACATTTCATGACGTAATGTCATTTCTGTTGCACTTCTATTTTTAGTATCTCCAACATCTCCAAGAGGTTGTGCCATATATACGTCACGTATTCTCTCTCTTAAATCTGCGATATCCTGGTCTACTGGTAGAAGGTTACTACCTAAATTAATAGGCTCAACACCGTATTTATCAGTTCCAATACCACTACCACCATAATTTAGTGCCCCAGCTGCTAAGCTGACTTTGTTTATTAAGTCTATACTTCCATAAAAATTTGCTGGTGGATCTACTATTTTTTGTGCGTGTTTATTTCTTAATTTTTTCTTTTTTTCAAGGTCTTTGAACAGGTCAAGGTTTTCTCTACCTATTCCAATACCCCATGGGTTTGAACTGTCTACCTGCCATCTGAAAATAGTATAGGGATTATATTCTAAAATCCCTTGGTATAACATCTCTTCAAAATTGTCAGTATATATGAAATGGTGGTATTTATAACTTGATGTCATCTCGTCAAAATCTGATATTATACATTCAATTACGTTTATTCTAGTTTCATAGTCATTATCTTCGCTTAAAAAGTCCTCAGCGGTCTTTATTCCTAGGTGACCGAACATATCCTCAATATCACTTTGGCTCTTCTGTAAAAATCTTTTAAAAATGATATTAGGCTTTCCTAGGTTGTCTTCTAAGAAATAAATATTATCTAAATTCTGATAAGCATATGTAAAAGGCTTGGAATTGGATTTTAACTCTATTATTTTTCTTATTCCTGTTCCAACTTTTATACAGTCAGCTAATGCTTTTACAGTCTCGGTATAATAGTTTGTAATGTCATTTGTAAGATAAACAGTATTAGAGTTTTCATCTAAAACCTTATTTATCTCGTCAGCTCTAGCTTGTGTTATTTGGTCATTCCCTACAATTTTTTTTAACAAGTTCTCATTGACCTTTATTGTTGCCCAACTTCCAGTTTTACTGAAAACTGAACTCATAATAAAGTTGCATAAGAACTTTTGAGATTTTAATATAGTACTGTCAATGTCCCTAGCTGGTGTATTTTGTTGCGTTTCTGCATCTGATATTGTAAAATTAACATCTGTATATCTGTAAGTCTCGTTATACGAGGACTTAATGTCATCTTTATACTTTTTAGCTACTTCAAAATAATATTTGATTTTATCTACTGTAATATCTTTCATAAGGCCTCCTATAATCTGTATTTAAAGGCTTTTCTTAACTTATCTTTGTCCTTATCCTCATCATCATTTTTAAAGGTCTTATCTTGGGTATTGCTATAATCTATCGTTGTACTTGCTTTATTAAAAGTCTGTTGTTGATTTATTGCTGTTTTATCCAGTGTCTGACTGTCCTGTGCTACCTGTCTTGTGAAGTCCGCTTCTGCTTTTCTTTTCTCTTCAGCTTCTCTTATTGCTTTTTCCTGAGCTTCTCTTGCTCTTTTAGCTTCCTCTGCTGCTCTTTTAGCTTCTTCTATACGTCTTTTATTTTCCTCTTCCATTTGTTTCTGATATAGTTCAGCTTGCCGTCTTGCCTGTTCTGCCTGCTCTTCCATTGCTCTCCGTTGGGCTTTTTCTGCGTGACTGTCTCCTATTAATCCCCCTGTTAAATCTCCAACAAAAGTACTAACCCCACCGCCTTTATAGTAAGTTTTTTCTTTTCTGTACAATTCTTTTAAACTATAAAATCTTTCTATTTTTAACAACTTTTTCAACCTCCAATTTAACTATGCTTAAATCAGCTTTTATAAGCTGTTCTGCATCATATTTTTTAACTAGATACTTATGAAATCTTAAAGATATTCTATTGTCCAGCTTGCACCACATATATATTTCTTTGTATTTTCTAAGCCTGTTAAGTAAAAGATTTATAAATTCATGTATGTAATTACCTTTTTTACCTGTAAGCCTTATAACTCCTACAAAGCATAAACCATCGTAAAGAGTAAAATCTATGTAGTAGTTATCTATCAAATAGGCCTCATCTGGCTTATTTTCAATACTCCCGTCAAAATAATATTTGTAATAATCTATTTTAGAAAGTTTGTCTCTTGCTTTTATAACTTCTTTTATTTCTTTTCCAGATAATCTCTTAATCATGCTTTATCCTCCTATATAGCTATAAAAGCCTTGATTATTAAAATAATTAGTCTGCTGTCCCTTTTGTGCTCCTACATCTAGTTTTGTTATATAATCCGTATATATTGCGTATCTTATTGAGTCCTGTACGTCATCATTCACTTTTATAGGTAAACCACTTTTAGTATCCCAAACATAGCTATAAACCTCATCAAAATAAGGCTTACAACTCTCTAATACGTAAAATCTACCAGTTTTTATTAGGGTTGCTATGCACTCTATACCTGACAATATTTCCTTACGGGCATTTGAGGCATTAAATCCTTCTCTTATAAACCTCGCAAGGTGCTCAGGTCTCGCCCCGTCACAATAAAATGGATAATTTCCGTATTTGGTTTTTATATCTCTTGCAACCTGTACCCAGTAGTCAATTTCTTTGTGCTGTTTCTTATGTGTTTCCAGTAAGATATAGTTCCCTTTATTGTCTATTCCTATTACAGATATTGCCCCAGGGTGCTCATAGCCCCAGTCAACGCCAAATAAATATCTAACAATTGTGTTCCTGTCTACTGTCTTGACTGTCATTTTTTCTTTGTCAAAATCTGCATATACTGTCCCTTCTGCATTTACCCAAAGGCCTCGTATATCTCTATCGTAAAATTGCCCACTTGGTGTAGTAAATTTGATATTTTCTATATATCTAGGGCTTAAAAAAGTATTATCTTCTAGTGTGTAATGTATAGAGATTATTTTTTCTCCGTCTGCTTTATCTACCAGCTCTTTTTTTACCCAGTGCTCAGGGTTGGTATCTATAAGAAGTCTTGCCCCTTCTCCACTACAACGGTTAAAAATCTCTCTTGATACTGCCTCTACTGATGTTGTAATTTCATTGATGTAAGCCCCGTAACTAGTCATTCCACGTATTCTTTCTAAATCTTTAATAGTCCCATGACCAAAGCAACACACCAACACACCAAACAATTTAAACCTGTTGAATTTATCAAATTTAAATCTTATTCCATATTTATTTGTTATCTCAATCAATACGTTTCTTTCTAATGTTCCTAGACTATTACCAGCTAAAATATATTGAGGGTCTTTGACCTTCAATTTATCTGCTATTTTACGTACTCTTATAAGTTCCATCAGAAAAAGGTCATTATTTGAAATGGTTTTCCCTGCTCTCTTTGCTCCGTGTTGGATAAGTACCCAAAAGTTTTTATTTGTACTTTTCAAGGCCTCAATCTGTTTATCTGTATAAAGTAGTTTAATGTTATTAGTCATCTTTACCACCAAGCCCGTTTCTTAGTGTTTCCAGGTACTCCATAACTTTATTTTCTGTCGTGTCGCTCGTGTCGTTTTTCTCCAGTCTTTCTATTCTGTCTAATTCAAATATTAGCTGTTCTAATTGCTCATTTATAAGTAATTTTTCCATTGCTGACTTACTTATACGGCCATTCTCCTCATAGTTGTTTATTTCATGTTGTATAGCTTCTAAGGCCTTCTCATTTGTTTCTAGTCTTTTCAGTTTATTATTTAAAATTCTTTTTCTTTGCTTATCTCTAAAGTCTTTTAAAAATTCAACTTGCTTTTTTATAAGGTCATCTTCATAAGTCCATCTATTTACAGTACCCAGTGGAATATCTACTTTATTCGCTGCTTCTTTTATTGTTGCCCCTGTTGTGATTAATGCCTTGACAACCTCTTTTTTCTGTTTCCTGTCGCTTGTCGCTGTCATTCCTCGTGTCGTCTTGTCGTGTCGTTTTTCTGTTGCCTGTTTAAATTGCTTTCTATATCTTTGTACTGATCTAAGAGATATATTTGTTTCTTTTGTTATCTCTTCATTATTTTTACCTGCTGCAATTAACAGAAATATTTTTTCTTTATTACTCACGTCATTTCAACACCTCCTAAAAAGCAAATAAAAAAAGGGACTATAAATCTACATACATTTAGTACGTAAAAATATAGTCCCTTATTTCCTAGACCTTCATATTCTTTTTTAAAAATTTCATCCCTTTTCTATTTTATTTTATAAATATATTATACTCTAAAACCCTTTATATTTCAAGATTTTTCAATAATTTTAAAAAAAAATTAAAGAAAAGAGAGATATAAAACATCTCTCTTTTTTAAACTAATATTTTTTCAAAAAAGTTATACTCTTTGATTATTTCATTACATGAACTAAGTTCCGGCTTTTCAAGTTTTATCTGTTCAACTTTTATCAATTTAAGTAAATAAATTATACCTTTTATAAATACAACTATACAGCAAAATAGTGTAATTATAAATTTATTTCTTATTACATACTGATTTTCACAAACCCAATATAACATAGGATTAGTATATTTAAGCATATCTCTTTGAATCATTACAACGTCATCTAATAGTTTTTTGACGTTAGCTGGTATATGTTTTTGTTCAGAACAAAACTTTTTTATAAATTTATTTCGACTTTTACTTTCTCCTTTTCCTTTATAAGAAGACACTTTTACACAACATATTTCCCTGAATGTATAAGATGTATCTAATATTTTCATCTTATTTAAACTACCCTCAATGATTTCTCTTGTTAGCGGTACCTTTTTCATAGCATTTTTTTTCATTAAAGTATGATAAAGTACATGAGCATTAATATACCTTTTATAAATTTTTGCATACTCAGTAGTTAAAATCATTCTTTTTTTTGTTCTTTTATAATAATAATAATGTGCAGTAAATACTAAGAAAAAAACTATGAATAATAATTCCATAACACTCCCTCATTTCTTATCTTTAGTCTGCTTTTCATTTTGCCCCTCTATAAATTCTTTTAATGTATTCATGGACTCTGAATAAGCCTCTTTAATTTCTTTTATCGAATTTTCATGTAATTTTACTAGAACATCCATCTGTTTTCTGCTATGCATAAAGAATATACCCACAAAACCAAAAGACACTGCAGAAATTATGTTATGTTCAGTTAAAACAGAAATTATAGTTTCTAACAAAAAAATCACTTCCAAATAGTTTTATATGTATTGTAATTATACCACTATTTTTTACTTATTGTCAATAAAGCTACTTTTTTAAATACCTTTCTAAATCTATTATATTGACCTCGCCACACTTGCAAGTGATAACAAGTGTATTATTTCTTATTTCAATGCTTTTTCCATTTAAATTCATATTATTTGGGCTTTTTATTTGCCCAATAAATCTATTACAACCTCTACACCTATATTTCATATTACCTCATTTTATAGCCTGTTTTAAAATCCAAATAAACGTTTTAAAAAGTTCTTTTTCTTTTGCTGCTGCAATTCCACAACTACTATATTTCCATGCTTTGCAATACTCTCCATCTGTTTTTTGTGATAAGCCTTTACAAGATTAATAATTTCTTTTCTACACTCAGGAACTGAGTCAAGCTCTAGCCCTGGTGTCCTTTGTAAGTTTAAATCTCTACACAAGATTTTTATTTGCTTTCTTAGTACTTCTCTTCTTTCCATTCCTTTTGCCTCCTAATCTTTAAAAATAATCATCGCGGAATACTTAATATAATTGCCCATTGGGCAAGTACTATATTTAATGCTTATTATTTCACCGCTTACACCGTTTAAATACAAGTTCATTTGCCTTTCTAACCCATAACTGTCTGTATCAGTTAATATACTTACTTTAATCTTCATATATCACAACACCTTTATTATTACTCCCGCTGTTTCCTTATCAACTTTATATCCCAGGAACACGGGAATAATTTCATCGCAATTATCATCTTCAATCCACTTGTGTTTAGTCATTAAATCACAAGGTAATTGACAGGCATTTATATAATCAAATTTTCTTTTGGTACTCCGTATAAAGTAAAATCCTATTTTATAGGGCTTTTCCTTTCCTGATATTAGCTTTTTAAACTCTTCTTTTTTCAGTTTCCAGTCTATATCGTGTTCTTTTACATACTCCCTAACTGTTTTAGAAGAGATTAAAAACTTTCCTGTCCACTGCTTAGAATTTTTTGAACTTGGTACATTTCCAGATATATATATCATTTAAGCCTCCAATAATCCTATTTCTTTATTTTCTATTAAGTTATTAGCCTTTTTATATGCTAAAATCCATTTTTCAGCCTGTTGTCTATCTCCAATATATCTGACTCTTTTTTCAATTCCTATACCATTGAATTCAACTGGTATATTGGTATTTTTACGGCTTGAATATGCTTTATATAACTTTGGTAAATCCCATTTTAAAAAGGATTCTAACTCTTCATAATCCATTTTACAAAGAGTTATCCATCCTCCTATATCCCTAATTACTAAGTGAATTACTGGGTCATCAAATGCAACTGAATTATATACGCCGACCAACCCTATTGCATCTTTTATTTTTTTCTTAGCTGTTAATATTTTTATACTCAATTCATTGTCCTTCATTCCTAAACAGAATTCTCGTATCTCTCCAGGGCTAGGTATATTACTATATACCCTCTCTCTTAAAAGCATGTTTATCCCTGTAATAAATTGGTCTCCTGGGATATCATCAAGCAATGCTTTATATAGTTCTGTTTGTTCGGGTGTTAGAAAACTCGCTTTTTCTCCTTTCGTTGCTCTATGTACAGTTTCTATTAGTTTCATACCTTGCATAAATAGTAACTTTTCCATTATCTTGCACCCCCGTTTTCTCTTAACCATTTATCAATATAACTTTCCTGGTCTACTGTTGTATTGGCATTTTTATAATTATGTATTTTGGTTGGGAAAACTCCCTGATATCCTTTTGCTATGCTGGCATCTATGCTTTCAATTAAGTGCTGCTCATCTATAAAATCTTTTCCAATTTGATTTAACATTGCTTTTATAGACCTATATGTTTTTAATGGCTTTTTAATTTCTTTTCTGTATGCAATATACTCAATTACTTTTTCTTTTAATTCAGAACTTATGTTTTCGTTTTGTAATTGGTCCCCTATGTTATTTTTACTAAAGTTATTCTTACTCTTAGTTATTCTTACTCTGTTGTTATTACTAGCGTACAAGTTTTCTGTACTACTGTGAGTACAGTTTTCTGTACTAGTGTAAGTACAATCTTCTGTACTAATGGTAGTACAATTTTTTGTAGTAGTACAATTTTCTGTACTAGTATAATCTTCTGTACTTTCATTATTAGTATTTTTTTCACCATCATAAACAGTTAAAAAATAACAACTACTTGCATTAAATTTTTTCTTCTGTATTATCATACCTAATTTTAACAGTTCTTTGATATTATTAGAAACTGTAGTTTTGCTGTTACACTTCAAATCGCTTACCATTTCATCATAAGAATATTTGATATAAACTTCTCCTTCAGCATTAACCCAGCCATTTTTAGAAGATATTCTTAATCTGTTATACATTAAAGTGTAAGTTTTAAATCCCCCTGCTGTTATTTCCCCAGAAAGAAACATCCTCATTAACCATTTCGGCACTTGATAATAGTCAAGATTTTCTAAATCAGTACTTGTCATAGTTCTCATTTTTTTATCCTCCTTGAGGATCTGTGCCACCAGGTCCTCTATTTATTTTTAATCTTATGCCTGTCTACCATCTCCTAAGTTTTGACCTAGTGGCTTCGGAAATGATAAACAGATATAAAACTAAAAATTGGTGGCAGTTTTAAGGATAAACTGCCAAACCTTACCAAAAAATTAACATATTGGGAAAAATTATGAAAAATGGGGAATGGCAGGGGTCGAACCTACTACTCTCAGATTAAAAGTCTGTCGCTCTACCAGTTGAGCTACACTCCCTTATATCCCCTCGTGAGGGGGTTGTTTTATCTCCTTTAAAAAGTTATAATATATTTGCTACAACATATTTACTTAAGAAAGGAGGGGATATTTATGTTGTTAATGAAAAAAAATTTGGATTCTTCCCAATTAAGAGACATACAATATGATACAAATAATCAAACTATGATAATCAGATTTCAGGACCACACTCTTAAAAATGGGAGAATTAAAGTTGGAAAAAGATATATTTATTATCATGTACCACAAGAAATTTATGAAACAATTATTGAAGCAAAATCAAATCCTAAATTTGAATTTTCTCATGGAAAGTGTTTTCATAGATTAGTAAAATCTCATGAAGATTTATATCCTTATGAACTACTAGATTAATCTGTAACAACTAAAATTGTGGCTGGTCCTTCAATTTGTATTTTTTCATTTTCTAGGACCAACTCAATTTTTTCATACGGATCTAAAAAATATGTTTCAACCGCTTCACGTTTAATTAATTCATCATGTAACTCCTTAGTTGAATATGAATATATTTTGTTGTCCATAGTACCTCCTTAATAATAAATAAAATTAGTAATGTTTTTTAATATATTTGGTTTCGATTGATTTACCTCTTTTTATTAATTATGAATAATAGAGAGTGGCAAGACTCGAACTTGCGACCTTTTAGCTCTAGCCATCTGAGCTACACTCCCATACCACTAAGTTGTCAAGTAACAACTTAGTGAGCAAAAAAAATTAAAACTTATCTTTTAAAAGTTTAAATAATTCATTTAATACTTTTTCGTTCTCACTGCTACATTCTCTATGTAAATACTGGTAACTTCTACCATCAGCACGAACTAAATCAATAAATTTTAATCTTTTTTTTATTAACTCTATTTTTAAATCTTCAAACCTCATCGGCTCACCTCTACATAAATTATATAATTTCAGTTGTTGATTGTCAACTTAAA
>NZ_JADRHM010000005.1 GCF_018205345.1 Fusobacterium sp. DD2 | reverse complement strand
CTCTCTTCTTTTAATAAAATTGAATTTTTGAATAAATTAATATATCAAGTATATTTTTCTAAAACTACTATTTTTAGCTATATGTATAAAAATGATTACTATTTAAACTGGAATTGTAAAATAAGCAATCAATAATAACAAGGTTTTTTATTGAAAAGTGTAAAAAAAACTGCTATAGTTTTATCATGGAGAGATATTGATGTGAAAAATTGGTTTTCGGTAGTGAAAAATAAGATTAATTACAATTAAATATTTATACTGAAAATAATATTGAGAACTGGTAAGTTTGATATGTTATTGTATTTTTTACTACAGTACTTTTATTGACTTTAGGGAGGATGTATGAAAGTAATGTTGAAAAAAATCTTTAACAGAAAAGTAGCATTTTTAGCAGCTGCTTTGTTAGTGTTAGAATCAGGAATAACTTCTTTGTATGCAGAAAACTGGGTGAATGTAAATGGAACTGCACCTGATAACCTTGAGGATTCAAATTATGATAAATCTCATTCTGGAGCTATAGGAAAAAGCTCAATAGCTGTGGGGAATAAAGCTATTGCAGAAGGAGATAGTAGTGTAGCAGTTGGTATTAATGTTCATAATATTGGAAAAACTATTAAGAATAATTATGGCTCATATGGAGCTACAGCTATCGGAATGAACAATGTAAATAATGGATTAGGAAGTACAACTATTGGTTATGGTGATACAACAATAGGTAATTATAATACAGCAGTGGGAGCAATGAACGATACTGCTGGACAATATAATAATGTATATGGTAGCAGGAACGATGTAAAAAAAATAGATCTACAGTTGTAGGATTTGATAATGCTAGCCATGGGTATGGTGCTCTAGTTCTAGGTGGACAGAATAACACAATGTATGTAAAACAGTATCAAGCCTCAGGTAAATTTGCAGAAACTGGAGACTTTGGAGCTGCAATAGGAACAGCCAATACTGTTCTTGGTTCACGAAGTGCAGGAGTTGGATATGCTAATATGGTAACAGGAACTCATGCATACTCATTAGGTGGAGGTACAGTAAATAGTGGTAGAGAAAGTATCTTAATAGGTACAATGTCAATTGTAGGACATGGTGAAACAAACCTTGAAGACCCTGGAGCAAAAGATGATGTCCAAAGAGTAACCTTAGTTGGGCAGTATGCACATTCAGCAATATCTGATTCAGTTGTTTTAGGTTCATATTCACTTGCAACTAGAGAGAGTGGAGTGGCAGGTTATGATGCTGCTACTGGAAAACAACTTACGACAGATGAGATTTTAGCTAAAAATGGAACTAACACAAGTGCTAGTGAACTTTCAAATAAGCTGGCAGAGCTTGATAGTGTTAAACAGGAACTTGAAAATAAGATGTGGGAAGCGGATAAGTTAAGACTTGAACTTGAGACAGAAAAATATAAAGATAAAAATGAGTTTATACAGAAAGCTAAAGAGTTTGATAGACTTGCTCAGGAAGCAGAAGATCTTCAATATAAAGAAGCACTTAAGAAAAAAGAGGTTGGAGACCTTATAGGAAACTGGCAGTCTCAGCTAGCTGCTGTCAGTGTTGGGAACGAAGAAACAGGAGCTACACGTCAAATTACAGGAGTAGCTGCAGGTACAAATGATACAGATGCAGTAAATGTGGCTCAACTTAAGAGTCTAGCCGAAAAGCCAGTAATTATTGCAAATGGTGGAAAAGTAGAAAAGGGACACTATAGTGAAGGAAAAACAGAGGCAGAGATTGCATTAAATAAACTTGCTTTTGATTATGGTGAGGGTCTAAAAGCAACTAAAGGGACTACAAGTGATGGCAGAGAAGCAGTAGTTGTAGAAATAGATAAAAATATAATTCCAGATAAAAAAGAAGTTGTAAAAATAGTAGACAAAAAAATAGAGCCAGTAACAAATAAGGTTATAAATATTGATAACAAGGTAACTAAAGTAGATAACAGAGTTACAGTACTGGACAATAAAGTTGCTCAAATGGATAATAAAGTCAGAGATGTAAGTAATAAAGTTGATAGAGTGGAAAAAAGAACTTCAGAAGGACTTGCAGCAGTGGCCTCTATGTCTGTATTGGACTTTAATGACGCCCCAGTTGGAAAAGTTGGAGTAGGAGCAGGAGTTGGAGGATATAGAAATAAACAGGCAGTGGCAGTAGGAGTAGTATATGGAGTAAATGAAAACTTTAAAGTCAATGCTAAGGTTGGTATTCCTATGAATCAGTATAGAAACAGTGCTTATGGTGTATCTGGAACTTATTATTTTAATTGTGATTAAAAATAAAGGAAGGCTGATGGTTGCAACCATCAGCCTTTTTAAGTTATAGAAGTAGTTTTTGCTTATTTAGCGATATAGTTATCTATATTATTGAAACAGATATTTTCAATCATTTTTCCAAGTTTATTTAAATCATTAGGAAGTTCTCCATTTTCAACCCATTCTCCTAAAAGATTACATAAAATTCTTCTGAAATATTCATGCCTTGTATAAGAAAGGAAGCTTCTTGAATCAGTTAACATTCCAACAAATCTTGAAAGAAGTCCCAAGTTAGCAAGAGCTGTCATTTGTCTTATAATTCCATCTTTTTGGTCTAAGAACCACCATCCAGAACCAAACTGAATTTTTCCTGGTGTTTTTCCATCTTGGAAGCATCCGATTAAAGCTCCAATTGCTTCATTGTCACGAGGATTTAAGTTATATAAAATAGTTTTAGGAAGTTCATTTGTAATATCAATTGCATCTAAAAGACTTGCTAATTCATTGATATAAGTTTTATCTCCAATAGCATCAAATCCTGTATCTGGTCCTAAACGGTTAAACATATTTGTAGATACATTTCTTATGCAACCAGTATGAATTTGCATAACCCAATTTCTCTTATTGTATTCTTTACCTAAGAAAATCATAATATATGTTTTAAATTGTTTAACTTCATTTTCAGTAAGTTCTTCTCCAGAAAGTTTTTTAAGAAGAATAGCATTTACCTCTTCTTTAGATGCTTTAGCAAAAACTACAGGATCTAAAGCGTGGTCTGATATTCTACATCCAACTTCATGGAAAAAATCAATTCTATTTGCAAGTGCTGAAGTATATTTATCAATGGTATCTATTTTTTCTCCGTAGATTTCTTCTAATCTATTAAACCATGGAATAAACTCTTCTTTTTCAACTCTTATTCCTTTATCTGGTCTGAAAGCGGGATTTACAATAGTTTTAAATGTTGTATCTTTTTTTAATGCTATATGATATTCTAAAGAATCTATTGGGTCATCTGTAGTGCATATTACCTTTACATTTGACATCTCTATTAGATTTCTTGCTCTAAAATCATCTGAACTTAATTTTTCATTTGCAAGATTCCATATTTCTTCTGCAGTTTCTTTTGATAGAATCAAATCAATTCCGAAAAATCTCTTTAATTCAAGGTGAGTCCAGTGGAAAAGTGGATTTCCATAGCATTGATCAACAGTTTCAGCCCATTTGATAAATTTCTCTTTATCATCAGCATCTCCTGTTATGTATTTTTCATCTACTCCATTAGAACGCATAGCTCTCCATTTGTAGTGATCTCCACCTAGCCATACTTCTGTTATATTCTTGTATTTTTTATTTTCATATATCTCTTTTGGATTTAAATGACAATGGTAATCATATATAGGCATGTGTTTAGCATAATCATGATATAATCTTTTAGCAGTTTCAGTCATTAATAAAAAATCATCACACATAAATTTTCTCATTTTAATACTCAACTCCAATATTTTTATAATGTTATTCCAGATTTAAAAATTGCCAGTTCTTGAAAGTTATTTTTTTCATTATTGGTTTTTTCGCCATTTATTACTCTGACAATATATTCAATAAACTCTTTTGTTATTTCTTGGAAACTCATATTTTCAGTTACTATTTTTCCAGCATTAAAATCTATCCACTTTCTCTTCTTCTCATAAAGATCTGTATTGGTAGAAATCTTAACTGTAGGAATATAACCTCCATAAGGATTTCCTCTTCCAGTTGTAAATAGAACAATGTGGCACTTTGCAGCTGCCAGTGCTGTAGTAGCTATAAGATCGTTTCCAGGGGCACTTAACAGGTTTAATCCTTTTTTCTTAAGTATTTCACCATATTTAAGTACATCTACAACAATTGAAGTTCCAGACTTTTGAGTACATCCCAGGGATTTGTCTTCAAGAGTTGTAATACCTCCTTTTTTATTTCCAGGAGATGGATTTTCATATATCTCTTGTCCATTAATTAAAAAATACTCTTTAAAATTATTTATCATATTTACGCATTTTTCAAAGACTTCAATATTTTCACATCTTTCCATTAAAAGAGTTTCTGCTCCAAACATTTCAGGAACTTCAGTAAGAACTGTAGTTCCACCTAGACTTATGATGTAGTCTGAAAAATATCCCAGCATTGGATTGGCTGTAATACCAGAAAGGCCATCAGATCCTCCACATTCAAGTCCAAAGTTTACAGTATTTATACTGGCTTCTTCTCTTTTATCACTTTTCATTTTATCATATAATTCAAGTAAAATTTCTTTTCCAGCCTGGATTTCGTCGTCCACTTCCTGAGCTATTAGAAATTTAACTCTTTCAGCATCATAATCTCCCATAGTCTGCTTAAATTCAGATACCTGATTATTTTCACAACCTAATCCTAAAACCAGAACTCCCCCTGCATTAGGATGTTTAACTGTGTTTTGAAGAATAATTCTTGTATTAAGATGATCTTCACCTAATTGTGAGCACCCATAATTATGAGTTAGAACATTAATATCATCTATCTCAAGCTCTTTAACTTCCTTTAAAAAAGCTTCTTTTATTTTTTGAGCAACTCCATTGACACATCCAACAGTTGGAACTATCCAAAGTTCATTTCTTATTCCAACATCTCCATTTTTTCTTTTATAAACTTTTACTTTGATATCTTTTCTTTTGATTTCATTATGTATAAAGTTTGGTAAGTACTCATAAGTATTGAGATCTTTAAGGTTTGTTTTAGTATTGTGAGTATGAACCCATTCACCTGCTTGGATGTTCTTTGTTGCAAATCCAATAGGAAGACCATATTTTATTATATTATCATGTTCTTTTATATCATCAATGGCAATCTTATGACCACGGTCAACATCTTCTGAAAGAATTATTTTTTTATTATCACATTCTATTATTTCATTTTGTTTAAAGTTTCGCAATGCAATAATTACATTGTCCAACTCATTTATTTTTATGAATTCCTTCATTTATTTTACCTCTTTCAAAGCTTCTTTTATTCCTTTAGTATCAATTGATGTTAGATATTGTGTTACAAGATCAGTCATTCCAGGGATTTCATTTAAATCTATATCCCAATGTTCTTTCATTCCAAGTATTGTAGTAACTATATGTTTATAGTCTGATGTCTCCCATAATTTTTTATATAAATCAAGGAATTTTGCATCGTCTCTTAAATTAATAGAATCTCCATTTTCTCTAACACCTTTATAAAATCTAATTAATGCAGCTAATGAGAATAGTAATTTTTTAGAAAGTTTACCTGTTTTCTTATGCATTTTCAGAACCTGAGGTAGTATTCTTGTTTTATATTTTGATGTTGAGTTTAAAGCGATATCAATAAGCATATGTTTTACATATGGATTCTTAAATCTATCGATTACAGCGTTTTTAAAATCTATTAATTCTTTTTTATCCATATCAATTGCAGGAATTATTTCCTGATCAATAGCAGTATCGATGAAAGTTCTGATTTCATCATTTTCCATAGCCTCTCTTACAGTATCGATACCATATAGATATGCAACAGGCACCATAGCTGTATGAGCTCCATTTAAAATTCCAACTTTTCTCATCTTATAAGGTTTAAGATCATCTACAATAACCACATTGAGACCTGAGTTTTCTAAATGAAGTTCTTTTGTAAGTATATCTTTTGGACCTTGGATTACAAATAGATAGAAATATTCTCCAGTAACCATAAATTTATCTTCATATTTAAGTTCTTTTTCAAGTTCATCTTTTTCTGCTCTTGGATATCCTGTTACAATTCTATCAACTAAAGTAGAACACCATATATTTGCTTCATCTAACCAAGTTATAAACTCATCTTCCAATTTCCATAAATGAGTATACTTTAACACTATTTTTTTCAGTTCAATACCATTGTAATCTATAAGTTCACAAGGCATAAGGATAAATCCTTTAGTTTTGTCTCCATTAAAGTGTTTAAATCTTTCATGTAAAAGTCTTGTTAATTTAGCAGGATAAGTGTTTTGTGGTCTGTCCTCATACTTATCTTTATCACTGTAGACAATTCCCGCTTCTGTAGTATTTGACACAATGAATCTCATCTCAGGGTTGTGAGCCAGTTTTAAAAACTCATCAAATTCTTTATATACAGGTATTTCTCTATTGACAGAAGATACAATTCTATAGTTTTTTACAGCTTTACCTTCCTCATTAATTCCACGAATTATAGCAGTATAAAGTCCATCCTGAGTATTTAGAAGAGGAAGAGTGTCATAATCTATAGGTCTTACAACTGCAACTCCAGCATTGAGATTCTGTTTTTTATTCAGGATATCTATCTGCCAGTCAAAGAAACATCTTAAAAAATTCCCCTCTCCAAATTGGATTATTTTTTCTGGATATTTTGGTAAATTTAATTCTTTTCTATCTAACATCTTAATCTCCTTCTGTAGCATATCTATTATCATTTTTTTATTTTCACTTATTATTTCAAATTATCTTTACAATTTTTTCCAATTCTGATTTTTTCACCAGTATTGTTTTTTATAGTAAGATTATTTAAACTGATATCTTTAATATTTTCCATAAAAAATCCAGTTTTAGCTTCAGGTTCAATAAATGACATCATTGCTGGATAGTCAGGCTCTACATTTTCAGAAGTAAAGTCTATTGTGACATTGTCCAAAGTAACCTTATCAATTGGATTTTCAGGAAGACCATACAGGTATCCAGCACAAATATAAGTATCTTTTGCAGTAATGTTCTTTAAGTTAATATTTTTAACTGTTGGGATTCTGTCATCTATAGGAAGAGGCTCTTTTGTATAAACATATTCAGTCTTTCCATCTGGATCACAGAAGTAAAAACAATTAATAACGAAAGGAACTTTAACTTTATTCATTGAAATATTTGTAGCATAGATTCCATCTATAACTCCATTTTTTCCTCTTCCACGTCTTGTTTTTATTCTTATTCCTTTATCTGTTTGATAAAAATCACAATTTTCTATACGTATATTTTCAGCTCCACCAGCCATTTCACTTCCAATTACCAGTCCGCCATGTCCATATTTCATTAAGCAGTGTTTAATTAGAAAATTCTTAGTTGGTTTATTTAAAACAGTTCCTAAATATAATTTACCTGATTTTATTGCGATACAGTCATCTCCAACAGAAAATTCAACTCCCATACATTTTAGATTTTCACATGATTCAGGATCAAATCCATCTGTATTTGGGGAATCCATAGGATTGTCTATTTTTATATTGAAGACATTGAGATTTTTTGTCAAAAAAGGATGCAGAGTCCATGAAGGTGAATTCTTAATAGTTATTCCTTCAATATTTATATTTTCACAGTTATTTAAAAATATAGTTCTTGGACGCCATGCTTTATTTTTTATTTTTGGATTTTTCCACCAGTTATCTCTAGAAGCTCTTCCATCTATAATTCCTTTACCAAGAATTGTTACATTTTTAACATTGATTCCAGTAATAAGTGATGTAAATGTATCTAGTGGATTTCCTTCCCAACTTCCAAGGTAGTATTCATCATTGTTATCATTGTCAATAAGCCCAGGGAGTATTCCAAAATTCTCTCTTTCAGTATCACCAATTAATTGAGCACCTTCAGCAAATTCAAGTGTCAGATTATCCTTTAGGAAAAGGGAAGTAATAAGATATCTTCCCTTTGGTATATATACACGACCATCTGCAGGACAAGCCATAATTGCTGTTTGAATAGCTAATGTATCATTTGAAACTCCATTTCCAAGAGCACCAAATTTTTTTACATTTAATAAGAATTTTTCATTTAAAGTTTTAACTTCAGTCTCGTGAATTTTTTCTTCACCTTTGAAGAACTCAAGTGAGTATTCAGTATTTGGAGTAAGGTCATAAACTGTATTTACAACCTTATCCAATTTTATATTTTCATTATTAATCTTTAAAGAGATAGACTTTTCTAAAAAGAAATTATCATTGTTATCAATTTCAAATGTAACTGCACTTGAAGTTACAAGAAGTATATTGATATTCATTATCCTTTAACACCTCCAGCTGATATTCCATCGACGAAATGTTTTTGAGCTGCAAAGAAAATTAATAGAGATGGAGTTAATCCAATTATAGACATTGCCAATATCTGGTTCCAGTTAACATTACTGCTTACGTCCATAGACATTTTTAATGCTAAGGCCACTGGATATTTTTCAACACTTGATAAGTAGATTAATGGTCCCATAAAGTCATTCATAGTCCACATAAATTGGAATAATGCTATAGAAATGATTGCAGGTTTTAGCATAGGTACCATAATATACACAAGTGTTTGTAAAGGATTACATCCGTCTACCAGAGCTGCCTCTTCAATTTCTTTAGGAAGTCCTCTGATAAATTGAATAAGCATAAAGACAAAGAATGTATCAGTTGCAAATGCAGCTGGAACAAATAGTGGAAGATAAGAATCTAACCACCCAAAGTTTTTATACATTAAGAATTGAGGAATTCTTAAAATTACATTTGGTAATAAAAGTGTTGATATCAAAATACTAAATAAGATTTTCTTTCCTGGAAACTTAAATCTTGAGAATCCATAAGCTGTAAGAACAGCTGAAATTATAGTAAGAATAACTTTTGGAATTACTATTTTAAATGTGTTTAAGAAATATGTAGCAAAAGTATATTCAGTAGATGTTTTCCATCCATTTATATATCCAGTAAAATCAAATTTGAAATCCTTAGGAATAAAACCAATACTTGTAAAGATATCAGCATTTGTTTTAAATGAAGCTCCTAAAAGCCAAATTAATGGATAAAGCATAACTATCCCAACAAGAATCAGAATTGTATATCTAATTCCAGATTTTATATTATTTTTAATTTGTGTTTTTCTAAGTCTGTTAGCCATTTTTTATTCCTCCCCATTATCTGAATAGTGAACCCAATATTTTTGGCTTCTAAATGCAAATACAGTAAATACCATAATAATTAGGAAAAGTATCCAAGATATTGCTGAAGCATATCCCATTTGATAATAGTTAAATGCATTATCATATATTAGAAGAGGAAGAAGTTTTGTTGAGTTAAGAGGACCTCCTCCTGTGATTATATATGGACCATTAAATTCCTGGAATGCTTGAATTAATTGCATTATAAAGTTAAAGAATATTACAGGAGATATCATAGGTATTGTGATATACCAGAATTGTGCAAGTTTAGAAGCACCTTCAATTCTTGCTGATTCATATAAATCTTCTGGAATATTTTTCAGTGCAGCAAGGAAAATAACCATTGCAGATCCAAATTGCCACGCTCTTAATAAACTTACAGTAAATAGTGCATATTTAGGATCACCTAACCATGAGATAGGTTCAATTCCAAGGAAATTAATAATTATATTTATAAGTCCCTGATCTGAAAATAAAAATCTCCAAAGTACAGCAATAGCAACACTTCTTCCTAAAATTGAAGGGATATAATAAGCTGTTCTAAAGAAGTTAATTCCTTTTAGTTTATAGTTAAGAATATTTGCAATAAATAGTGCAAATGAAAGTTTAATAGGTACAGTGATAAAAACATATTTTAAAGTATTACTTAAAGTTTTTAAGAAAAGTGGATCCTTAAAAAGCTTAGTGTAGTTACCTAATCCTACAAATTTTGGAGCACTTAACAGGTTATAATCTGTAAAACTTAGCCATAGTGATGATATAAAAGGATAAGCTGTAAATACTAAAAATCCAATTATCCATGGGGCTATAAATAGATATCCGACTAATTTTTTATTTTTCATAATTAGATTCCTCCAATTCTTTATTCAATAATAAAACCTCGCTATAAGCCATTAAGAATATTCCAGATCCTTTAACATCATCTGCTACCACTGGTTCAGACATGTAATATTCATAGCTTCCATCTCTAAGCTGATTATCAAAATTACCAAGGCCAGCAACAAGACAAATACCTTCTAAAGTTAATTGATCATCTTTCTTTTTAAGATATGTATTGCAAATTCCTTTAAATGCTTCAAGTCCTATTTCTCTGTATTTATCATTTAAGAAACCAAGTCTTGCACCTTTCATCATTGCATAAGCAATCATTAAACTTCCTGAAGTTTCAACATAGTTCTTAGGTTCTCCACCTTTATCAACTACCTGATACCACATATGTGTCTTAGGATCCTGATATTGCAGTACTCCATAGACAGCTTCTTTAAACAGGATTTGAAGGCCTCTGTATTCATAAAAAATTTCTTCTGACATATATTCAAGGGTATCAATCATAGCCATTAACAGCCATCCAATTGCTCTTACCCAGAAATTTTTAGAAAGGCCAGTGTTTTTATCAGCCCATTCCTGTTTCTTAGCAGTATCCCAAGCGTGATAATATAATTTTTTATCTTCATCAAACATGTTATCTCTTACATTTGTAAAGTGTTTATAGATATCTGCATAATTTTTTTTATTATTGAATTCAGTTTCATATCTGGTATAGAAAGGTTCTACCATATATAATCCATCTAACCATACTTGATTTTCATACCTTTTTTTATGCCAGAAGTTTCCACATTCAGTTCTTGGATGAGTAAGAAGCTGACTGTAAAGATTATCTATCGCTTTTTTATATTTTTTATCTTTTGTTAAATTATAGATATCAAATAAAACTTTTCCGGCATTGATGTTATCAATATTGTAATCTTCTTTTACATATCCTCTTAAATCGCCATTATCTGAAACAAAAACATTTAAATATTTAAGTATAAAATCTAAATATTTTTTTTCTCCAGTAGCTTTGTATAATAATAGGCATCCCTGTAATAGGCAACCATCTTCATAACACCACTTTCCTTTGTAAGGCTTGTAGTTTTTTAAAAAATTATCAATATAAGTCTCACAAATAACAGTCTTAAATTCCATTTAAAACCCTCCTACTTTTTATTTTATACTAGTATCCTAGTATGGATTTAGAAAAAAGTCAAGAAGTTTTTATATTATTTTAGTTTTTAGTGTATAGTTTTAGTAGGAAATGTATAATAATTTGAATTTTACATATCTGAGAACTTCTGATATAATAATTTCGTGGAGGTGCTATATGGAATTAATAAAAATTAACAGGCAATTTGGAGAAAATACAAAGCACTATATTTATAGAATCTTAAAAATGAATATTATGACATTGACTATAAAACCGGGAACAATTATAAGTGAAGCAGATATATGTTCAGCTTTAAGTGTAAGTAGAACTCCAATTAGAGAGGCTATAGTTAGATTGTCAGAGGAATTACTTATGAATGTTTACCCTCAAAAAGGTTCTTTTGTGTCTCTGATAGATTTAAATATAGTGGAAGAAGCATATTTTATGAGAAAAATTCTTGAAAAAGAGATTTTAAGATTAGCTATAGATAATTTTTCTGAAGCTGGGATAAAAGAGCTTGAAAAGAATTTAAAGTTTCAAAACATAATTTCTCAAGTTGAAGAAGACCATTCTGAACTGTTTTTCCTAGATAATGAGTTTCATAGATTGATTTATAAGGAAGTTGGGAAAGAAAAAGTATGGAATTCAATTCAATCATTGAGTACACATTATGACAGAGTGAGATTTTTAGATGCTGTAGAAAAAACAAACTTAATACCGACTCTCGAGCAACACAAAGAGATACTTGAAATTATAAAAAATAAAGAGAAGGATAAAGTTGATTCAATAGTTGACTGTCATCTGTCAAACTTCAAAAATAAAATGGATTATTTATTAGAAAAATATCCGAGTTATTTTGCTTAAAAAGAGAAGAAATAAAAAACTTCTCTTTTTTATTTTTTTGCAAAAAAAATATATTTAAATTTTTAATACAAATTTAAAAAAAGAATTAGATTTTTGCAAAAAAGAAACGTCATGTCTGTTAACAAAAAATATTATTTGGAAAAATAAAAATCATTTAAATTCTTGAAAAAATGAAGTTTTACCCACTTAAATGTAAAAAAATCAAACATTTCATTTGACAATAGTCAAAAAATATTATATTTTTTTATCAAAATGAAACTTATATCCTAGTATATGACTAAAAAAGTGGAGGTATGAAAGTGAATTTAAAGAAAATTTTATTAATGAGTTTTTTAGGTTTAAGTATTGCTTTTCCAACTGTAGTAAAAGCAGCTGAAAAAACAGTAAATTTAAAGATTTCATGGTGGGGTAGCGATGACAGACACAAGAGAACCATTGAGGCTGTAAAGCTATTTGAAGAGAAACATCCAAATATTAAAGTTAAAACAGAATATGGTGGATGGCAAGGTTGGCAGGAAAAAGTAACAACTCAAATAGTAGGTAATACATCACCAGATGTAATGCAAATTAACTGGAACTGGATAAATATTTTTTCAAGAGATGGTAAAGGTTTTTATGACTTGAATAAAGTTAGAGATATTTTGGAACTGGATAAAAACTATTCTCCAGATCTTTTAGAAAAATGTACAGTTAATGGTAAATTAAATGCTGTACCTATTGGAGTTACAGGAAAAGTATTTTATATAAATAAAACTGTGTATGAAAAAGCTGGTCTTCCTGTGCCTACATCTTTTGATGAACTTACAAAATCAGCTAAAGTTATTAGAGAAAAACTTGGTGATGAGTATTATGCATTTGATACAGATGTATATGGTGCTCTGTTACTAATGTTATACAAACTTGAGCAGGAAACTGGAAAACCATTTATTGTAGACAATAAAGTAGCTTATACAAAAGAGCAGTTAGTAGATGCGATTAATTTTTATCAGAGTTTAATTGATAATCATGTAATGCCATCTCTTAGAGTAAGAGCAGCAGCAGGATTTGTTCCATTAGATCAACATCCAAGCTGGATTACAGGAAAGTATGCTGGAACTTATGAGTGGGACAGTTCAGCACAAAAATGGCAAGATGCTTTAGAAGAGGGGCAAACTTTAGTTGTAGCACCTTATTTTAAAGATTTTGGTGATAATAAGTCAGGATTTAATAAAATATCAATGGCTTTTGCAATTAAAAAGAATACAAAACATCCAAAAGAAGCTGCGGAACTTATTCATTTCCTAACAACAGATCCAGACGCAATTAAGATATTGGGAACTTCAAGAGGTATTCCATCAAATGAAGTGGCTGTAACTGTTTTAGAAGAAAATAATCAACTTAAAGGGCTTGGATTCCAAGCTAATAAAACTGTAAAAAGTTTTGCAGGAAAAGGAACACACCCATTATTTGAGCATAAAAAACTTAATACAGATTTAAGAGGAATAATAGAAACATTTGGATATGGTAACAAAACAGCAGAAGAAACAGCACAGGATATAATTGATGTTACAAATAACTTTTTAGAAGAAAATAAATAGTTTAACTGTAATTTTTTAAATAGGGAGGAAATTCAACTATGAATTTAAAAAAAGTATTTTGTTTAGGTGTAGCATCTCTAATGTTATTTGGAGCATGCGGAGAAAAGAAAGAAACATCTTCAGCATCAGGTGACAATCAGGTTGTACTAAGAATGTCATGGTGGGGTGGAGAAGATAGACATAAAAAGACTGTAGAAGCTGTAAAATTATTTGAAGAAAAACATCCGAACATCAAAGTTAAAACAGAATATGGTGGATGGCAAGGTTGGCAGGAAAAAATTACTACTCAAATGGCAGGAGGAATGGCTGCTGACTTAATGCAAATCAACTGGAACTGGATAAATATATTTTCAAAAGATGGAAATGGATTTTATGATTTAAATAAATTATCATCAATAATTGATCTTTCTCAATATGATAGTAATTTATTATCTCAATGTACTATAGATGGTAAATTAAATGCTATTCCATATGGAGTTGCAGGAAGAGTATTTTTATACAATAAAACTGCATTTGATAGAGCAGGACTTAATATTCCTAAGAGCTTTAAAGAGATGAAAGAAGATGCAGTAGTTATGAAAGAAAAATTAGGAGAAGATTATTTTCCATTTGAAACAGACTACTATGGAGCATTATTATTGATGCTTTATAAACTTGAACAGGAAACTGGAAAACCATTTATTGTAGATAATAAAGTTGCGTATACAAAAGAACAGATAAAAAATGCTGCAGATTTTTATCTTGACCTGGTAAATACAAAAACTATTCCATCACTGGAATATAGAGCAGCAGCAGGAAATGTTCAACTTGACCAACATCCAAGCTGGATTATTGGTAAATTTGGTGGAACATATGAATGGGATAGTGCATCACTTAAATGGAGAGACTCTTTACAAGAAGGGGAACAACTTGTAGTTGGAGATTATCCAAAAGATTTGGGAGATCATAATTCTGGATTTACAAAAGTTTCAATGGCATTTGCTATAAATAAGGATACTAAGCATCCTAAAGAAACAGCAGAATTACTTAATTTCTTATTAACTGATGATGAAGCAGTTAAGATATTAGGAGTTTCAAGAGGTATCCCTGCAAATAAAAAAGCTATTGCATTATTGGAAAAAGAAAATCTATTAGATCCATTTATGCTTGAAGCTCATAATAAGGTAATGTCTTTTGCAGGAAATGGAATACACCCATTATTTGAACATAAACAATTACACAGTGAACTGAAAGATTTAGTGGATAACTTAGGTTATAATCAGATTTCTTCAGATGAGTTTGCTGAAAAAGTAGTGGAAACTACTAATGAATTTTTAGAAAGAAATAAATAATTAAAATTTAAAAATAGGAGTGGTAATGTGATTAGATTTGGTATAAGGGCACATGATATGGGAAAATATGAAATAAAGGATTTTTCAGAATTGTTAAAACTGGTGAAAAGTCTGGATGGAGAATGTATTCAGTTGGCTTTGAACAAATCTTTTATAGATTTTACCTACTCAGAAGAAAAATTAAATAAAGAATTTGCTAATTTCTTATCTGAAAAATTAAAAGAAAATGGTATAGATATTTCAGTATTAGGTTGTTATATTAATTTAACCGATACAGATGAAAAAAGCAGAAGAAAAAGCTTGGATAAATTTAAGGCACATTTGTACTTATCAAAATTACTAAATACAAGCCTTGTTGGAACAGAAACAGGATGTTTTAACACTACATATACCTACACAAAACTTAATGCAACAGAGGAAGCTTTTGAACTGTTTTTAAAATCAGTAAAGGAATTGGTAGAACATGCTGAAAATTTAAATACAAATTTAGCTATTGAAGGTGTGGCAAAACATATTATTGCCACACCGGAAAAAATGCACAGAGCATTAAAAACTATAGATTCAGAAAATCTTAAAGTTATATTTGATCCTGTTAATTTTTTAACAGTAGATAACTACAGAGAGCAAAGGGAGATTATTGTTAAATCTTTTAAATTATTTGGGGATAAAATTGAAAAAATCCATCTGAAAGACTTTATTATAAAAGATGGAGAAATAAAAGCTGTACCTATTGGAAAAGGAATGTTTGATGTTGAATTTTTTATGAGTGAACTTCAAAAATATAAAGATGATATAGATATTCTTCTTGAAAATTCAACAGTGAACACAGCAAAAGAGTGTATAAGATTTGTTAAACAATATTTAAAATAAAAAAGTAAAAATGTAGTAAGTCACAAGGAGGAAGTTTTAATATGGCGGAAGTTGTACTAAAAAAAGTAGAAAAACAATATCCCAATGGTTTTAAGGCCGTACATGGAATTGATTTGGAAATTAAAAATGGAGAATTTATGGTTTTTGTAGGGCCATCAGGATGTGCAAAATCAACAACACTTAGAATGATAGCAGGTCTTGAAGATATAACAGGAGGGGAAATCTACATAGGCGACAAGCTGGTAAATGACTTGCCTCCTAAGGATAGAGGAATAGCAATGGTTTTCCAAAACTATGCACTATACCCACATATGACAGTTTATGAAAACATGGCTTTTGGATTAAAAATGGCAAAAGTTAATAAACAGATAATTGATAGAAGAGTAAGAGAAGCAGCTGAAAAACTGGAAATAACACAACTGTTAGATAGAAAACCTAAAGAGATGTCAGGAGGACAAAGACAAAGGGTTGCAGTAGGTAGAGCTATTGTAAGAAAACCTGATGTATTCCTATTTGACGAACCTTTATCAAACCTTGATGCAAAATTAAGAGTATCAATGAGAGTTAAGATAACTCAACTTCATAAACAACTTAAAGCAGAGGGACAAAATGCTACAATGATTTATGTAACTCATGACCAGGTTGAAGCAATGACAATGGGAGATAGAATCTGTGTGTTAAACTTTGGTAAGATTATGCAGGTAGATACACCATTAAACCTTTATTCAAAACCTGCAAATAAATTTGTTGCTGGGTTTATAGGATCACCAGCTATGAATATAGTTAAAGCAACATTAGTTGAAAAGGATAAGGAAGTCTTTGTTAAATTAACTGATGATATATTATTAAAACTTCCTAAAGATAAAGCAGAAAAAGTTAAATCTAATATAAATAAGGAAGTATGGTTTGGAATAAGACCTGAAAATGTTGGAAATAAACTTGTTGCTCCAGATGCATATTTAGTTCCAGGAAGAATAAATATAGTTGAGCAAATGGGAAATGAGGAGTTTATATACTTCACTTTAGGAAATGAACAATTCAGTTGTAGAATTCCAGTTGAAAAATCTACTGGAGCAAATTTCAGTGATACAGAATTATTCTGCTTCAACATGGAGCAATGCCATATTTTTGATATTGAAACAGAAAAAAATCTTACACTATAATTAAGCCGTTATAATAGTTTTATTATATAGTTCGTATGAAAAAGACAGGAGGGAAACCTTCTGTCTTTTTTAGTCTATATTCTCAAATACAAAGGATTTGGTAAAATAGACCTTAATATTCTTGTTTTTATAAAAAATTGGTTTAAATTTCCATTGATGTAAAGCATCTATTACTGCCTTATCAAATCCCAGCTTACTATGAGATTCTAAAATCTTGATATCTTCAATATTACCATTTAAACCTACAAGAAATTTAGCTTTAACTACTACAGTTTGAGAATATCTTATTCTTTTAGCCTGTTTAGGATACTCTGGATCTATCTGTTTTACAATCTGATAATCAATTCCATCAGCTGAAGCTGCAACTACACTTCCATCAGTTCCAATAGAGAAATTGCCTGATAAAAAATCCTGATCTGAATTTGGATCTGACATAGCTGTTGCTGGAGCTTGATTCTGAGTAGCATTTGAATTGTTATCTGTTTCCTTTGTTTTTTGATTCTGTTTTTTTAGTTCCTTCTGGGGAGTTACCTCTTTTTTCTTCTCAATCTTTTTTTCTTTTTTCTTGTCTTTGATTTTACTTAGAAAATCTTCTTTTACTGCTTTATTTTCAGGTTCTGCTTTTTTTTCTGCCTTAGCTTCCAGCTGAGTTCCAGAGGAAGGACGTGGCTTTTTAAAAGTATCACTTTTTACCTGGACAGATATTGGAGCTCCATTGCTTCTAATTCCAAGATTTGAATCTCCTTTAATTGAATATTCTCTAAATATAAATAGTGAGAGGTGGATGAGAAGGGCAACTATGAAAAAATATGTTATATTGATCTCACCTCTATAGCATTTTTTTCTACTCATAGAAATTTATTCCTAAATTGGTGATTCCATTTTCTTTTATTTTAGTTACAGTATCCATAATAGTTTGATACTTAAGATCCTTATCCCCAGATACAGTGACCTCATTTACACCTTTTAAATATTGATCTATGCTGGAAAAATCAATCTGTCTAGTTTTACCATTTTCACTGATAAAGTAATTTTGATGTTTATCTATAATCACCTCAAGAGATTTATCCTGTTTTTCAGGAGTCTCAAGTTTGGAACTTGGCAGGTCAATATCTATCTTTCCATACTTGTTAAAAGTAGTAGATACCATAAAAAATATGATAAGTAAGAATACAACATCTATAAGTGGTGTGAGATCAAGAGCCATAATAGGCCTTTTTTTTCTAAACTGTGCCATATTATCACCTAATTCTTTCTTAAAATATTGATTAAATTGGTAGTTATCTTGTCTATTTCCCCTTCAGTATCCTCTATTTTTTTGTTAAACAGATTGTAAGCAATAATTGTTGGAATAGCAATAATAAGACCACCAGCAGTTGTAACAAGAGCCTGAGATATTCCAGCAGCTACAATAGTTGGGTCTCCAGCTCCTAGAGATGCCATATTTTGAAATGCCTGAATCATACCGGTTACTGTACCTAGAAGTCCAATCATAGGTGCGGTATACCCAATGATTCCAAGAATATGAAGCCTCTTTTCCAAGCTTCCTACTTCATCAATTCCAATCTCTTTTACAAGCTGATCAAAATGGTGAAAGTCCCCATTTCTATCACATCTGCATAAAAATGATTTTACAGTACATCCAACTGAGTTATTTTCATTTTCACATAGATTAATTGCACATTTCATGTCTTCAGCTGCAACAGCAGCAATTATTTCTGAATTAAAGTTTTTATTATGAAATCTTTCACGTCTGCAGAAAAAACATGTTCTTTCTAAAATTACAGTGAGGGATATTATAGACATAGCAAACAATATCCACATTAAAGGTCCCCCAACTTTTAAATAGTACAGCATATAATCCTCCTTAATATTTTGTTAAGTGATACTAATCAATCAATTAGGATAATACTATTATAATCTAAAAAAGTCAATAGCAAAAAATAAAATAATCAATTTATTTGACTTACAAATAATTAAATATTGATATTTTAACTTCATTGTGTTATGATTATAAACAGATTTTGAAATAACTTGGGAAAAGGAGAGGGATAAAATGATAGGAGTGTACTTAGATAGGGAACTTGAAGAGAGTATTTTTTGTGATAATCACCTGGAATACATCAACATGAAAAATAAAAAGGGGTTAGAAAAGAATGTTGATGTAATGGTTATTGATGGAAAAATGGATTATGCTGAAAGTCAAATTAAGTTTTATTGCAACATTGGAATACCTGTAATGATTCTAGTTGAAAAAAATATCAATGTGGTAATGAATTCCAGCAAGTCAAAGTATAAGATACGATATCTGCTGAAAAACGATATAAGTGGCATTAGAAAGGAACTTGACTGCATCTGCAACAGGCTTTCAAAAGTTGATACTGTATTTGTTACTGATTGCTCTAAAGTTGGGATGTTAAAGCTTGATACCATCGACAGTATAACCTATTCAAGTATTGAAAGAGAGTGTAATTTTAATCTCGAAGATGGACGAGTATTTGCTGTAAAGAAGAAATTTTCTGAGATTGAGCAGATACAAAGTTATAAGGATTTTGTAAAAATAGAGAGGGGAACAATAATAAACCTTTCTAAAATTGAGTCTTTAAACTATAAAGATAAATCTATTACATTCAGGAATGGACAGACTCTTTATCTGAATAAAAAGAAACTTAAAGAACTTGAGGAGATACTATTTTCTAAATACAATGCAGTATACCTGTAAAATATAGCTTAATAGCTGATTTTTTTTATTATTTTACTTTGTATATCAAATAATTATAAAAGTAAATATATTTTTAACACAAGATAATATAAAAAATGCATATAAATTTATAAAGACTGCATGAATTTATAAAAATATCTACATGAGATATTCTGAAGTATATTTGTTAAAAATCACTCTTTATGCTATAAGTACTTTGATATAAAAAAACTTTTAAAAACAAAGGAGTTATGAAAATGAAAAAAAGGGTTGGAATTTTAAGTTTTATTATTTGTGCAACGGCATTTGCCAGTGGGAATACTATTGAGCTTGGAAAAAGTGTTATACAGAATAAAAGCTATAATAGGGAGTTTATTAAGGCACCAAAGATGTCTAAAAACACCTATATAGTGACTAAGGAGCAGATTCAGGAAAAAAACTATAAAAATGTTGAAGATGTACTTAGGGATGCACCAGGGGTTGTAGTACAAAATACAGCTTTTGGGCCAAGAGTGGATATGCGTGGAAGTGGAGAGAAATCATTAAGCAGAGTAAAGATAATGGTTGATGGAATAAGTATCAATCCCACTGAAGAGAATATGTCTAGCCTTCCTATTAACTCAATTCCAATAGAATCAATAAGTAAAATTGAGATAATACCTGGTGGTGGAGCAACTCTTTATGGAAGTGGATCTGTGGGAGGAGTAGTAAATATTCAGACAAATTCCAATGCTACGAAAAATAACTTTTTTATGGATATGAAATATGGATCTTATGATAATAGAAATTTTGGATTTGCTGGTGGACAAAATATTACAGACAGCCTCTATGTAAACTATGGATTTAATTATATCAATAGTGAGGGGTATAGAAGATCTGAAGACAAGGCAAATACAGTATTTTTAGGAGGATTTGATTATAAAATCAATGATAAAAATAAGATAAGATTCCAAGGAAGAAATGGAAAAGAAAAAAATGATGGAACAACTGAGATATCAAAGGAACTATTAGCTCATAACAGAAGAGCACCTGGTCTTAATATGGATTTGGAAACTAAAAACCAGAGTTATACTTTTGACTATGAATATAAAAATAATGAGAACTTTACCTTTGGTGCTACAGCCTTTAAACAGAAACAGAAAAGGGATATTGAAACAGAGAGTGTAGATGATATTGATATAACTTTGAGCAATAGAAAATTTACAGCTAACAAAGTAATATACCATTTTCAGGATGTAAAATCTCAAATGAAGGCTAAATTCAGTGAGGATAAAAATGGAATAAAACTTAAGACAAACTATAAATATGATGGTGGAAATCTTTTCCTTGGATATGATTATTACAAATCAACAAATAAAAGGGATTCATATGTAAGATCTGAAACTTTGAAGACATACAATGATGGAATTTCCAATGTAAATCTTTCATCTGGAGATAGAAAACCAGTAATAAATAAGGTCCATATAGATCTATCAAAGGAATCTCATGCTCTTTATGCATTTAATAAATTAAATATTGGAGAGAAATTTGATTTTACAACTGGATTAAGAGGAGAGCTTACAAAGTATAGTGGATACCGTCATAATGGACCAAATACAATGCCATTTTTAGATCCAAAAATCCAGCATGTTGAAACAGATGAAAAGCTTCATAACTATGCTGGAGAGATAGGTGGATTATATAGATATAGAGACACAGGAGCAGGATTTTTAAGATATGAGCATGGATTTGTAACACCATTTGCAACACAGCTTACAGATAAAATCCATGATACAAAGTTAAAAAATCCAAATGGAATGTTTATTCCACCTATTGTAAATGTAGCTTCAATCTATGTGGCAAATGGACTTAAATCAGAAATTACTGATACTGTTGAACTTGGAATGAGAGATTACCTGTTTGATTTTACAACCCTATCTGCATCACTATTTATGACAGATACAAAGGATGAGATTACTCTTATAAATTCAGGAGTTACAAATCCTGCAGTAAAAAGATGGAAATATAGAAATATAGGAAAGACAAGACGTATGGGACTGGAGCTTGAGGCAGAGCAACAACTAACAGACAAACTATCACTTTCAGAGTCAGCAACATTTGTAAATGCCAAGGTAATAAAGGGAGATCCAAGATATAACATAAAGAAAAATGACAAAATTCCTATGGTTCCTTCTATGAAACTTACACTTGGAGCGAAATATAGTTTAACAGAGCATCTATCACTTACAGGAAATTATACTTATGAAGGTAAAAAAGAAGCAAGAGAACTGGATGATGATGACAATGTAAGCAGATTTAATATCAAAGGTCATGGAGTTGTAGATGTGGGAATGATTTATAAGATAGATGACCACGCTTCACTTAAAGCAGGGATAAAAAATCTGGCTTCTACTAAGTATAACCTACGTGAAACAAGTAAGGAAGCATATCCTGCACCTGAAAGAAATTACTATATGGAACTTAATGTGAAGTTTTAATTAAGTTGTAGTTAATCAAGAGATAAGAAGAGCTATAAAGGAGATAGATTGATGAATAAAAAGATTTGCATGTTGATGATGATAGTATTAGGAATATCAAGCTATGGATATGGGGATGATGAAAAGGTATATCCAAATCCAAACTACAGAGTGCTTTCAAGTGATGAGACTTTAGAACCTATAGAAAGAGGATCTTATGACAATCTTTTGAGAGTTGTAGATGAGATAAATAGAAAAAAGGGTACTCCAAGTGGATACTTAAAAAAGGCCTATAAAGTAGATAAAAAGGATGAGGACAAAATAAATATCATTCCAGTAGCACAAACTGGAGAGGATGAAGAGGCTGGAAATTATTACCGTTTCTTTATGGGAAATGGAAATATAGCTAACAATATTGGAATCGTAAATAAAAGAGATTTTGATGGGAAGGTAGCAAGTGAAGGAAAAAATATCCACTATCTTATAAATGGAGTGTATAAAAATAAGGCTCCATGGATAGGTTGGAAGGATCAAACAGAGCTTGGAATAACAATAGATGACTACAATACAAAAATTGTAGGACATGAAAAATCAGAAGTTTTAGAGTATCTGAAAGGAAAACTTGTAGAAAATCATGTAAATGCAATTATTGAAAATGGAGAGTTGTACTCTGTAGACAGTAAAGGAGAAAAATGGAAGATTCTTTGGAACCTGGAACCTGTAAGTGTCGTAAGTTATTGGCCAGAAGGGTATAAAGATGCAGTGTTTGGAAATTTCTATGTATATGATGACAAGGATTTTGCAAGAGAACTTTATTCAAATAAAGGTGATATATATATAGAAAATAAAAAAGATGCAGTTATAAAAAATAAGCATGTGGAACTTAGAGGAAAAGGGCAAGTAAATGGAACTGTAGATTTTGGAGAAAATTCTGAAATCACGGTCACTGAGCAGTTTACAGGAAAATATGGAACAAATATTACTTTTGGTCCATATGCAAAACTAAAAAATGTAGGGTCACTTCTAATTGGTGGAATGATTGGTAGTCTTCAGGACGCCTCTCTTTCAGGAAGAACCTCTGTAACCATGGATATAGATCCGGATAAAAAGGATGCAAATGGAAACTACTATCAACATTTCTTAAAGGATTCAGATAAGGATATGGTCATAGTAAGTGCAGACTCAATTTTAGACCGTATGAGTTATTCTTGGGGAGACGAAACACCTGAGGAGAAACTTAGAAAAGAGATGAACAGAGATAACTACTCTATTGAGGTTATGACAAGTAGACTAAATGAAGATAGTAAGATAGATCTTGGAAGAAAGGCAACCTATATGGGACCATCATTTAACAGATACACTCCAGGAGAGATGGTAGAGTATCATCTAAAGTTTGTACCAGACTCTATAGCTAACCAATTGGAGATAGAAGAAACTGCACCTGGAAAAGGAGATCTTCTGGTAGTTAAGGTAAAAGACAGTATTAAAGAACTTTCATCTGCTGAAAATGAGGTCTATAGAAGTTTAAAAAATTCAAAGCAGTTATCGTATATGGGGCCTACTCTATCTAATACAAATAAACGTACAATATTTAGTGCTAAAGAGGATGAAGCATTTAATAGAAAAATGCATACTCTTGCAAAGGATTTAAGAGAGGGAACTCCTGAAAAAATTTTGAATGAGTTAGATCAGTTTGGATATGTTGGAAAGAGAAGAGAGGCACTTAAAAAGGATATTACAGCTATTCAAAATAGTCCAGAATTGATAGAAAGCAAAGTGCAACATAAAGAGATGGATAGATATAAAAAAGATGGTATTTTTAACTATGTTGATGATTTTAATAAGGTGGATTTTGAAACTCTAAAAAGCTTTGCAGATGGAGATGCACAGGCAGATAAGATTAAAGCTCAACTTGAAAAAAACTTTGATGAAAAATTCAAACCTCTCTATGATAAATTGGTAGCTATAAATGCTGCAAATGGTGGAAATGAATTTTTCGATGGATTAAAAGTACAGGAAGCGAAAGAACTTGCTCAAAAACTTGGGCTTGTAAAAGATGGACTTAAAAATTATGGAACTTCATATTGGCAGACAAAATCAGAGTATCTAAAAGATGAGCTTATAGTATATCTAAATGATGCTAGTAAAAAGCTTAAGGAGCTTTCAAAAATAGATGAGGATGAATTGGATAACCGTCTTACAAAACAACTAGATGGTGGATATGGTTCAAATACTGGAAAGATGTATACAAAACTTTTAGGAGACTTACTTTATACACAACGTGAAGAGGAATCTCTTTCTGAATTTAAAACTCTAATAAATCAGATTCAGAATAAAAATATCTATTCAAGAGTAAATAAGATAAGTAAAAATGAGATGGATACATATACAAATATTCCATTTAATATCCGACATGATTTTGGAAAAGGTAGCTATGCAGGTGGTGGAGCTATAACTAATCGTAACACTATGAAAGATTTTAAGGGAAATGTATATACAGGTTATGGAATATATGAGGTACCTGTTACAGAAAAAGTAAATATTGGTATGGTAGTAGGAGGAGCTTCAACTTCTCATAATGAAATCCAAGATGATACGTTAAAAACTGTAACGACAACTTCTAAAATTAAGGGATATTCTGGATATCTATCAGGTTATACAAGATATTCCTTAACTCCAAATATCAGCCTATTAGGTGGAATTGGAGGACAGTATGGAGACTATAAAGTGGACCGTGATATGAGAAATAATTATCAAAGAGATATGTTTAAAGGAAAGGTAAAGACTCTTTCATTGAATGGATACACTGGAGCTGTATATAAGTATAAAATTATGGATGGATTGGATCTTGAAACTCAGGGACTGCTTTCATACACTATGGTAAATCAGGGAAAATCAAAAGAAAATGATAAACCTTTAGCTATAGAGATAGATTCTAAAAATTACAACTATTTAGATGGACAGTTAGGATTAAACTTAGTAAAAACTGTTCCTGGAGAGACTTTAGATAGCAGTATTTCTGGAGGAGTTTATCTGGTTCATGGATTTGCAGGATATGATAATAAGGATCTTAATGGAAGATTTAAAAATAGCAGTTCAGATTTTAAAGTTAAAGGTATGAGTTATAAAAAGGATGCTGTTAAGGTATTTTTAGATTATAACGTAAATGTTCATAATGGATTGAGTTATGGATTAGAAGGAACTTATATAACAAATAGTGAAAAGGATGATATAAGTATTGGAGTTAAAGCAGGATACAGATTTTAATATGAGATGAATTGGAGAGAATAAAATGAAAAAGAAGTTGCTTTTTATGATAGGAATAGTGTCATTAATATTGGGAACAGTGGGGATTTTCCTCCCCCTTCTCCCCACTACACCATTTTTACTTTTGGCAACATATTCATTTAGCAAGTCATCAGATAGATTTTATAACTATATTATAAATAACAGAGTTTTTGGAAAATATATCCAGGACTACCGAGAGAAAAAAGGTATAACAGTGGGAAATAAAATAATTGTCCTGATTATACTTACATTGGGAATTGGATATTCAATGTCAAAAGTTACAAATACACATATGCAGGTATTTTTAGCAGTAGTGTTTATTGGAGTAACATGGCATATCTTAAAACTTAAGACAATAAAGTAAGGAGGATATGACCTAGTCATATAAAAAAATGTTTGATAAAAGATATAAGTCTCATCACGATGTAAAAGATGTGATAGAGAATTTGATAAAGAAAAATATAGTAACACCATTTACATTTAACAAGATGATGAATAAACAGCCTGATACTAAAGAGGCTGGGATATATGTTCATACTCCATATTGTGATAAAATCTGTGCTTTTTGCAATATGAATAGAAAACAGGTAGATAGTGATCTAAGTAGCTATGTTGATTACCTTTGTAGAGAGTTTGAAAAATATGGAAGCAGGAAGTATGTTAAGGGAAAAACTATTACTTCAATATTCTTTGGTGGTGGTACTCCTACTATATACAGAGCACCTCAATTGGAAAAAATACTTTCTACCTTAAGAGAAAACTTTATACTTTCAGAAGATTGTGAATTTACATTTGAAACAACTCTTCATAACCTTACAAGTGAAAAACTTGCTATTATGGAAAAGTATGGTGTAAATAGGATAAGTGTTGGTATTCAAACTTTCTCTGATAGAGGAAGAGAAGTACTGAATAGAACTTATAAAAAAGAGGAGATAGTAAAAAGATTAAAGAAAATCAGAGAGGAATTTCATGGACTTATCTGTATTGATATTATTTATAACTATCTGGATGAAACATTAGAAGAGGTTGAAAATGATGGAAAACTGGCTGTTGAACTTGGAGTTGACAGTATAAGTTTTTATTCACTTATGATACATGAAGGCTCTAAGATTTCTAAGGATTTAGCTGAGAATAAAGCAAAATTTGATTATCAGATAAAAAAGGATAAGGAGCTCCATGACAAATTTTTAGATATAACTTTGAATAATGGATATAAACTCCTTGAGCATACCAAAATATCCAATGGAAGAGATAAATACAGATACATTAGAAATATTAATTCTTTTTCAGATCTCTTTGCTATTGGTGTAGGAGCTGGAGGAAGAATCAAAGATGTAGAATATTACAATCTTAACAAATTTATAACTTTCTACTCTAAAGATAGTGATCTTAAGTTGAGAGCTAAGAAAATATCAGGAATACTTCAATATCCTGAGGTAAAGTTAGAAGATATAAAGAGACTTACAAGTGAAAATGCATATAATGAAATTGTTAAACTTTTAAAAGGATATGAGAAAGATGGTCTTTTAAAATTTGATAATGATATCTTTAAATATACTATTTCTGGTATTTTCTGGGGAAATAGCATAGATGCAGAGGTTGTATCAAAAATGATAGAGATTGAAAAAAATGGAGGGGCAAGATAATGAAAACTTTAGTAGCTTATTCATCACTTACAGGGAATACTAAAAAAGTAGCAGAAAGTGTTTATGAAGTAATTGAAGGAGAAAAGGAGATAATCTCTTTAAATAAGGAGATAACTGCTGATATAAATGATTTTGACAGAATAATTGTTGGATTTTGGGTAGATAAAGGAAGTGCAGATGCAAGAGCCAAAAAATTCATAAAGAGTATATCAGGAAAAGAGGTTGCATATATTTGTACTTTAGGAGCATACCCAGATTCAGAGCATGCAGATAAAGTAAGAGAAAGAGCAGAGAAACTTCTATCAGAAAATAACAGGTTTATAGGAGGATTTTTATGCCAGGGAAAAGTGGACCCAAAACTTGTTGAAAAGATGGGAAAATTTCCTCTAAATCTTATTCATCCATTGAATCCAGAAAGATTGAAAAGAATAGAGGATGCCAAATCACATCCTGATGAAAAAGATTTGGAAGATGCTAAAAAATATTTTATAAATATATTTGAAAAGTAGGTCTTTAGAAATAGTCATTATAGTCTTTTCCATTCAGCTCACAATTTATTGCTTTGGGAAAATAAAAGTGATAAAATATAACTATATAAGTTGTCATGGGGAGATGATTGATATGGAAGAAGAGGAAACTGGAAAAAATACTTTAGATACAGCACTTGATGAGTGTGTTACAATTGTAGGGTTTAAACACTATTTTGGTGGTGGGATGGTAGAGAAAGGCAGTATTCTTTTATGCAAAAAAGAGCCTGACAACGAAAAGGATCAAGAGGCTATATCTGTTAATCTTCCTGTAGTTGGAAAAGTTGGCTATATTGCAAATAATACTTTTACAGTTTTACGAGGAACGAAAAGTGCAGGAAGAATTTATGATAAAGTTGGAGAGACTTTCTATGTAAAAGTTATCTTTAGAAATGATGGAGTAGCTTTAGGATATGTTTTAAGAGATGATGAAAAGGAGCTTGAAACCAGGTGGAAATCAGGATTCTTAGAGATAAAAAGTCGTTATGAAAAAGAAAATAAAACAGAGAAATTACTGGAAGACCACGAAGAAGAGAAAAAAGAAGAGGAAGTTGATCATTTTATAGAAAATTTAATTAAAGAAAAATTTTGTGTTGATATATCTTAAGATAAAGAGGATGTTGCATTTACAAATCTGCAACATCCTCTTTAATTTATTTTATATGTTTTTCAGTTTTTTACTAAAATCATATCTTATAAATATAAGTGTAAATGCAAGAAGAAGCATCTGATACCAAAGAAGTGATATCAAAGTGAGTGGTGATACCCTATCTCCTGCAAAGTTAAGAAGTATAAGCATCTGAGCTCCATATGGAATCATTCCCTGAAATACACAGGAAAATATATCTAAAAGAGCTGCTGTTTCTCTAGGATCAACATCATATTTCTTAGAGATATTTTTAGCAATATCACCATTGATAATTATTGCAACAGTGTTATTAGCAACAGCAATATCTGTTAATGAAACAAGTAATCCAATACCAAGTTTTGCACTTTTTTTTCCAATGATAAATGTTTGAATTTTATCAATTATCCATTGTATCCCTCCAGCCTTTGCAGTCATAGCACCAAGGCCACCAGATAAAAGTGATAGAAAAAATATCTCCTGCATATTTGTGAACCCTTTATATATCTCATTTGCAAAAGAAAGTACAGTGAAACTTCCATAGAAAATCCCAATTCCTCCAGCAATAAGAATACCTAAGGTAAGCACTGTAAAAACATTTATTCCACTTAGAGCCATAACAAGTACAGCTATATAAGGGATTACCTTTATAATGTTGAAGTGAAGAGTTCCAACTTCAGAAATTGTATCAGGTGCTCCTGTAATAAGAAGTATAAAAATAGTAAGTACTGCTGCTGGAAGAGCAATATATAGATTTACTTTAAATTTATCCCTCATCTCTACACCTTGAGTTCTTGTAGCTGCAATAGTGGTATCTGAGATAATTGAAAGATTGTCTCCAAACATACTTCCACCCATAACTGCTGCTAGAATAAGTGGAAGAGAAACCCCACTCTTTTGAGCAAGTTCCACTGCAATAGGTGCAATAGAGACAATAGCTCCTACAGATGTACCAGTTGCTGTAGAGATAAAAGCTGCTACAATAAAGATTCCAGGTGCTAAAAGTTCCACTGGAATATAGTTAAGAGCCAGATTTACAGTTAAATCAACTCCCCCCATGGCCTTTGCTGTACTGGTAAAAGCACCAGCTAAAAGATAGATAACACACATAGTGGTGATATCCTGATGTCCACATCCTTTTAAAAAAGTCTGGCATTTTTCATTAACACTTCCCTTAAAAAGGACAAAAGCTGCAATAATACCAAGTATAACTGCAACTGGTGATGGAAGTTGATAGAAAGCCATAGGAACATTTCTAAGTTGAAGATAGATTCCTGTTCCAAGATAAAAAGTGATAAAAACCAACAGAGGAACAAGTCCTATAAAGCTGCTTTTTGAATTTTGTTGCATAAAACCTCCGTATACTATTATCAGTTATTTATTATTTATAAAAAATTCCACTTTTGACATGGCATTTTTATTATATGTAATTTTTACTGCAAAATTTTTATCCTCAAGGAGAAGAGATTCCTTATCCTTTAATGAATATAGTTTTACAGGGAACATATATGTAGATATCTTTGTAAGATTATGTTTATGTATAAATGCTAAAATTTCAGAATGAAGATCAAAAAGATTCTTAAATTTTTTATTGATTACAAAATATGGAGCATCCAGCTTTTTATCTTCAAATACAGTTTTAATATGATCTTCAATATTTGAACTGAAATTATCAAGAACAAAATCAATTTTTTTATTTACATAATCCTCTCCATAATTTGCAAGGTTCAGTGTAAGAAGTGAATAGATATCTGAAAAATTTTTAATATGTTTTTTAATTCTATCCATGCATCTATCAATTGGAAGATATGGATTATTATTTACAATATCCTGTGCAATATCATCATTGTGAATTGTTATCCCGAGGATTTTGGCTCCTTTATAATCTCCATTTTTTTCCTTTTCATAGGAAAAATTTCTTGAAGTGTTCTTTCTTATATCTTCAAATATTGGGATTAAAAAGTTTTTCTCCAAATCATAAAATCTTTTATAGCTATCCCCAATTTCAAGAATCTCACGTAACTCATCAATACTGAGATATATCTCTTTATCAGCAATATTACAAATATAATGATAGATCCTATAGGAAAACTTTTCCTCTAAAAATAGAATATTATCAAGTCCAAGGTTTTCAAAAAAAGAACCCTTCTTAAAGGCACTTGAAATTTCATCAGAAAAAACAATATAGATAATGTTATTGTTAATGTAGAAAGATTGAATGATACTTAGATAGATATAATAGTGTCTTTCTACTGACGAAAGGACAATGGATTTTCCTTTCAGATTATTTAAAAATCGGATAACCTCTTCAACATTGCTAAAACCACAGATTTCAAAGATTTTTTCCATAGAAATATGGTTGTATTTCTGAACTTTTAGATAACGAAAAAGCTTTTTTTCTTTTTTCGTAAGGTGTTTGGAAAAATCTATTCTGATGTTCTTGCCAATCATTTTAAAATCCAGCATGGAATATTTCTCTTTTACATCTAACATATTAACCACCTTGCAAAATTTTTTATTTTTTTAATATTTTTTAATGGAAAATAAAACGAAAAAATGAAATTATATTTTCGTTATAATATAGAAGTGTATCATCATATGGGGAAAAAAGCAAGATTAAATAGGCAAACATAGATGTTGAACACGAAAAAACAGCAAAAAAAGTGAGATTTGACTAAAAAAAATCTATAAGCTAATATAGACTTAACAAAGTATGTGAGGTGATAATTATGGATATGTCAATTGAAGAAGTAGCAATGACAATCGTAGGAAATGCTGGAGAAGCAAGAAGTTTAGCTTTTGAAGCTTTAAGAGAAGCAAAAGAGGGAAACTATGAAAAGGCACAGGAATATTTAGCACAATCTAAAGAGAGAGGTCTTGCTGCACATGAGATGCAAACAGAACTTATTTGTAATGAAGCAGATGGAAAAGGGATTGAGATGAATCTTTTAATGGTACATGCTCAGGATCACCTAATGACCTCAATTTTAGCAAGAGAGCTTATTACTGAAATTATCGAACTATACAAAAAACTTGAAAAATAGGCTGGGAGGTTGAGATGAAGAGAGAGTGGAGTATGATCGCCACTTGGAGAATGGCTGGAGATGCAATTAAGCTTGGTGGAGAAATTTTAGCTGAAAATGGAAAATGTCAGGATGCAGTTGAAAAAGCGATAATGCAGGTAGAAGACTATCCATTTTATAAGTCAGTTGGATATGGAGGACTTCCTAATGAGGAGTGTCAGGTTGAATTAGATGCAGCGTTTATGGATGGAAAGACTCTTTCAATTGGAGCTGTAGCTGGAATAAGAGATTTTAAAAATCCAGTATCTATAGCAAGAAAATTGAGCCATGACAGATTTAATATATTTTTAGTTGGTGAAGGGGCAGAAGCATATGCTCATAAAAATGGATTTGAAAGAAAAAATATGCTTACTGAAAGAGCTAAAAAAACATGGGAGAAGAGAAAAGAGGAGATATATGAAAAACATCTATCACCTTATGATGGACATGACACTGTGTGTATGATTGCTCTTGATAAAGATAGAGACATGGCAGTAGCAACTTCAACTAGCGGACTATTTATGAAAAAGAAAGGTAGAGTAGGGGATTCACCTGTATCAGGTTCTGGTTTCTATGTAGATAATGAAATTGGAGGAGCAGCAGCTACAGGACTTGGAGAAGATATAATGAAAGGATGCCTTTCTTATGAAGTAGTACAGAGAATGAAAAATGGTGAGAAACCTATGGATGCAGCTCAAAATGCTGTAAGAGAATTTAGTGAAAAGCTAAAAAAAGCTAGAGGAAAAGCTGGAGCCATTTCAATAATAGCCTTAAATAATGAGGGAGACTGGGGAATAGGGACAAATGTTGAATTTACATTTGCTGCAGTGACTCCCGATCATAAAGCTCAAGTATATATAGCAATACCTGATGAAGCAAATGAAAAGGTAGATATACAGGAAGCTTCTGATGAATATATGGCAGAGTATAAAAGAAGTATTCAAAAACCTTTAGATTAATATACAAAATATACTAATATATAGAAATAATCAGGGAGGAAAAAATGAGTAAAATTATTAGTTTTCTTGAAGAAAAACTGGTACCAGTTGCTGTGTGGATTGAAAAAAACAGATACATCAATGGTATCAGAAGAGCGTTTATTATGTTGATGCCGTTACTTATGATAGGATCTATTTTCTTAATGATTGAGGCATTTCCATTACCTGCTTACCAAAGAGGTATGGCAAATTTATTAGGTGAAAATTGGAAAGATATCTTTGATATTCCTATTACTGCAACATTCTCAATGATAGCTGTCTATGTTTCATTCTTAGTAGCACAACAGCTTGCAAAACAGTTTGAACTTGACAGTATAGCAGTTGGACTTTTATCATTTGCATCATTTATGATACTTACTCCACTTGCTAAAACTACAGATTATGGAGATGTAATTACTTTCCAATGGCTTGGAAGTAAAGGAATGTTTATTGCCATGATTATCGGTATCGTTACAGTTATTATATTTAGATTTTTTATCAATAAAAGTATAGTAGTAAAGATGCCAGAAGGTGTACCACCTGAAGTAATAAGATCATTTGAAGCATTGATTCCAGGAGCAGTAATCTTATCACTTGCTCTTCTTTTAAGAATAGGAATGGCACATACTTCTTATGGAACAATTCATGACTTTATATATACAGTACTTGCAGTACCTTTAAAAGCATTAGGAACTTCATATATAGGTTCACTTTTAACAGTATTTGCAATTTCAATACTATGGTCAGTAGGAATCAACAGTGGTTCTATGGTAAATGGAATTGTAAGACCTTTCTGGCTTGAAAACCAGGTTGACAACATTGCAGCTATGCAAGCTGGACAACCGTTACCACATGTTGTAACAGAACAATTCTTTGATATGATATGGATGGGAGGAGCAGGAGCAACACTTTCATTATTAATTGCAATACTTTTATTTGCAAGAAGTAAACAGATAAGAGCAGTTGCAAAAATAGGTGCTGCACCAGGAATATTTAATATAAATGAGCCAGTACTATTTGGTATCCCTATAATATTAAACCCTATTATGCTTATTCCATTTAATATTATTCCTCTTGTATTTGTAACTACTCAATATGTAGCTATGACAATAGGACTTGTATCTAGACCTATGGGAGTTGCATTCCCTTGGCCAACACCAGCAATAATAAGTGGATTTTTAACAGTTGGAAATATATCAGGATCAATTATGCAGATAGTTAACCTGATAATAGGAGCCTTAATTTATCTTCCATTCTTGAGAATTATAGATAAAGCTGCTAAAATAGAAGAAGAAAATGAGAAACAGGAAGAAGTAAAGGAGTGATAAAATGAAAAAAATATTATTACTTTGTCAAAATGGAATGTCTACAAGTCTTTTAGTGAAAAAGATGATTGAAGCAGCGGAGAAAAAGGGAATTGAAGCTGAAATAAAAGCTGTTGGACTGGATAATTTTGAAGATAATCTTGATAAATATGATGTATTCTTACTTGGACCACAAGTAAAGTATAAAAAAGATGACCTTGCTAAAAAAGCTGAAGCAGTTGGTAAAAAATTGGATGTTATAAACACTGTTGATTATGGAATGATGAGAGGGGACAAAGTGCTTGATTTTGCACTTAGCCTAATTAAATAATTATAGTGAAAGGAGGGGTATGAACTTATTGTTTTGCCCCTCTTTTTTTGCAGAAAGAGGATGAGATGGAATTAAAAGAGTATATAGATAAGCATTTTAATGAGACTTTAGATGGAATTTCCAGAATAATAAAGATGAAAACTGTAAAAGAAGAAAAATCAGGAGATGCACCTTTTGGAGAAAATCTAAAAAATGCATTAAATGAAGTTCTTGAAATAGCAAAATCTCTTGGATTTAGAACTAAGAATCTGGATAACTATGTTGGATATGCAGAGATTGGTAGTGGAGATGAATATATTGGAATTTTAGGACATATAGATGTAGTTCCTGAAGGGGATATTTCAAAGTGGAGTGTGGATCCATACAGTGCTACAATAAAAGATAATCTTATGATTTCAAGAGGAGCTATTGATAATAAAGGGCCTATTATTTCAGCACTTTATGCAGTAAAGGCAGTAGTTGAAACAAATCCATCTTTTAATAAGAGAGTGAGAGTTATATTTGGGACTAATGAAGAGAGTGGAGATGAAGATATAAAACACTACCTGATGAAAGAAAAAGCACCTAAATATGCTTTTACACCTGATGGAAGATTTCCTGTAATTTTTTCTGAAAAAGGGATATATACTTTTTCTTTTAGGGAAAAAATAGAGTGGGATAAAAGTGATATTATTAATATTGAAGCTGGGGCACGTTCAAATGTGATACCTGAAAAAGCTGTAGCTGTTTTAAAAAATAGAAGTGTTGCTGAAATTGAAAATAAGATAAAAGAGCTTGAAGGAATAAGCAGATGTAGATTTAAATGTGTAAACACTGGAGACAAGGTAGAAATAGTTGCAAATGGTCGTGCAGGTCATGCAAGTTCTCCAGAAAAAGGAATAAATGCTATATTAGGTATGTATTTACTTTTAGATAGAATAATAGATGAAAATGATTCTATGAAAAACTTTGTTCATTTTGTGAGCCAGTATGTAGGAGAGACTACAGATGGTAAACTTCTTGAAATAGAGAGTGAAAATAAAGAAACTGGAAATCTTACTATAAGTGCAGGAATAACTAAAATAGTAGATAGGGATATATATGTAAAATTTAATGTCAGATATCCAATTTCAACTTGTAAGCAGATTTTAGATGAAATACTTGATAAAGTGGCAAGGGATAATGGGATAATCTTTGTACAGGAAAATCATAATCCGCCTCTTTATTTTCCTAAAGACAGCGTACTTGTAAGCAGTTTGCAAAAGGTATATAAAGAGGTTACAGGAAGAGATGAAGAACCAGCAGCATTAGGTGGTGGAACATATGCAAAACTTATGCCTAATACAGTAGCTTTTGGACCAAATTTCAGAGAGTTTAAGGGAAATGCTCACAGTCCAGATGAGTGTATGGATATAAATATGCTTAAAACAGGTATGGAAATCTATGGAAAAGCGATACTTGAATTAGGAAAGTATATTTAAAAAGGGGGAAATAAAGAGTGCTAAAGGAAAAATGCATAGGAAGTTTTAAAGAAGCCATTGAAGCTCAAAAACTTGGAGCAGATAGAGTGGAACTTTGTGATAACTTGGAAGAGGGAGGAACAACACCTTCATATGGAACAATTAAAATGACTGTTGAAAAACTTGATATTCCAGCTTTTGTAATAATCAGACCTAGAGGTGGAGATTTTTACTATTCACCTGAAGAGATTGAGATAATGAAAGAGGATATTAAAATATGTAAATCTCTTGGAGTAAATGGAGTAGTATTAGGTGTCTTAAATAGAGATAACACTATAAATTATGAGGTAACAAAAGAGCTTGTTACCCTTGCAAAACCTATGGAAGTAACTTTTCATAAGGCTATAGATGAGTTAAGAAATCCTGAAGAAGAGGTAGAAAAATTAGCCAGCATTGGAGTTGATAGAATTTTAAGCTCTGGTACTAAACCTACTGCTCTTGAAGGAGCTGAAATTTTAAATAAAATGCTTGAAAAAGCTAATGGAAAGATAAAAATAGTAGTAGCAGGAAAGGTTACAAAAGAGAACTTAAAAGAAGTATCAACAAAAATACCATCTACTGAATTTCATGGGAAAAAGATAGTATAATGAAAAGAGTAATTGAAAATTTAAAAGATATAAATTGGACAAAGGAAAACTACTCTATTTTTATCAAAGAACTTATAGAAGAGCAGGATGAAAAATACAGAAAATTTCATTTGGGAATCTTAGGAGCTGACAAAACCCTCATAGGAATAAGAGCACCAAGGCTTAAGAGTATTGCTAAGGAGATTTCAAAAGGTGATTGGAAAGCCTTTGTAGAACTTGCAGGAAACTGTTATTATGAAGAGAGTGTTATTAAGGGATTTGTAATAGGATATGCAAAAATACCTCTTAATGAGAGAATTCCTTATATTGAAAAATTTATAAAAGATGTGGATAACTGGGCTGTATGCGACGGTTGTGTTGCAAATTTTAAATTTATAAAAAAAGAGCTTGAATATTTTTATCCATTTGTAAAATCATGTGTAAAGGATACCAATCCTTGGAAAATCAGAGTTGGACTTGTTATTTTACTTGATTACTATATAGAGGAAGAATATCTGGATGAGATTTTTACTCTTATTGAAGGTATAAAAGATGAGAGCTACTATGTAAAGATGGCTCAGGCATGGCTTATTTCAATAGCCTTTGTAAAATATAGAGAGAAGACATTGGATTTTATTAAGAATAATTCTCTTGATAGGTGGGTTCAAAATAAGGGAATTCAGAAGATAAGAGAGTCATTAAGAGTAACTAAAGAGGATAAAGATATGCTTCTTAAATATAAAAAATAGAGATGAAAAGAGAGAGAATTTGGAATTTTGTACTGCACCTGAAATCTTAGATAGCTAAGATAGAGGAGATTTCTCTAGATATCTGAAAGAGCTTATTAAAATTATGAGATAATAAAAAAATAAAGGCATCTGGATTATCCAGATGCCTTTATTTTATAGTGAGTAATTCTTTAAATTCTTTTACATTATTTCTACTTACAGGAACCTTAAATGAAAGATCTTTTATCTTTAAAATGTATGTTCCATTAAACCATGGTTCCACTTCTTTTACTATATCCAGATTTACAATGTATGAACGATGAGTTCTGTAAAATTTAGGTTTTGGAAGCATCTCTTCCCATTTTGATATTTTAAATTTAGAGGTATAGACACTGTCTTTGGTGTATATCTTACTCTCTTTATCAATTACCTCTATATAGTAAATCTCATCTAAAGATATAACCACCATCTTTTCTCCAGAAAAAACAGTGACTTTATTAACTTTTCCTATCTCTTTTGCTGGTTCCTCTTCATTTTCAGAAAAGGATACAAGAGATGATAGCACTTCATTTATTCTCTCTTCTGAATAAGGCTTTAAAAGATAATCAAAAGCATGTATTTCAAAAGCGTCAGCTGCAAAATCTCTATAAGCAGTTATAAATACAATTTTCATTTGAGGATTAAGCTTTGTAAGAATTTTCCCTAAGCTCATTCCATCAAGTTCAGGCATATTTATATCTAAAAATATTCCATCTACCTTAGTATCCTGAAGATATTTTAAGGCATCAATAGGACTTTCAAATTCTTTTTCAAGGTGTATATCTTTGTGTTTTGATAAAAAATATTTAAGTTCTTCTCTTGCTGGAAATTCATCTTCTACTATTACACATTTAAACATTTTTTCTCCTTTCTATTCAACATAAAATGATATCTTAGTTCCATGTTCAAGTCTTTTTATTGTAAGTCCTTTACCATATAGAAGTTTAAGACGGTTGTGAACATTTTTAAGTCCTATATTTTTATCTATCTTATTATCAATATCTTCTACAATCTTAGGATCAATTCCAACTCCATTGTCTTTAATTGTAATCATACAGCCTTTTTCATATTTTTCTGCAGATATTTTTATGACTCCACCATCTCTCTGTTTTAAAATTCCGTGCTTAATACTATTTTCAACAAGAGGTTGGATAATAAGCATAGGTACTTTTATATCCATAAATTCATTTGGAATATTGCATTCTACATGTATTTTATCCCCAAATCTGGCCTTTTCAATATTAATATACGCACTGACCTGGCTTAATTCCTTGTATAAAGGAACTAAATTAGAAGAGTTCTCAAGACTGTATCTCATGTAGTTAGAAAGATTTATAATCATATCTCTGGCTCTATCTGGATCTATTCTTACAAAGGAAGAGATAGTATGCAGTGCATTAAATAGAAAATGTGGATTTATCTGAGTCTGCAATGCTTTAAGTTCAGCTTCTTTTGCCATTGTTTTAAAGTTTTCTACTTTGCTTATCTCCATATTTGTAGAAATAAGAAGAGAAAGTCCTTCAGCCAGATATTTTTTCTTAGCAGTTATTACTTTAGAGGTATCAAAGTAAAGCTTTAATGTTCCAGAGATTTTTTTCTCTTCCTGAAAAAGTGGAAGAATAATACATGATTTAATATCCCCATCTATACATCTGAAATCTATAATATCGCTATCTTCCTTACCTAATACCATTATCTTTCCAGTTTTTAATACCTCTTTTGTAGCAGCACTTTTTATCTCTCTGTGATTAAGAGAGTATTTTTCAGATGAGAGATGACTTGCAATTATATATTTATCATTTGTAATCACTACTACCTGAGCTTCTAAAGCTTCCAAAATTATTTTACATACTTCATTTAAAGAGTGACCATGTCTGAAATATGGAAGGGACTGATTTGCTATTTCAAGAGCAAGTTTAGCCTGTTTTCCAGCTCGTATTTCCTGTTCAGAGATAATGTCACGTATAATCAATATCACTATGGAAACTCCAACTGCATTGGCTAAAATCATTGGAAAATATATGATTTTTACAATATCAATTGCCACAGCAAAATCATAGAGATAGTATCCAGTAATAAGAATAAGTACCATACTTATATTTTCAATTAAAAAGCCACTGATAAAACCGTAGATATAGGAGTTTTTTTCATTACACTTCTTATAAAATCTAGAAGTTATAAGTCCCCCACTCATAGTTGCAATACTACAAGCCAGTGTAGTAGGACTTCCAGGTTCTACAAATAATCTGTGAAATCCAGCAATTAATCCAGTAAAGGTTCCAATATATGGTCCCCCTATTATTCCAGCTACAGCAACACCGATATTTCTTGTGTTAACTATGGCACCTCTATAGTTTATCCCAGTATATGTACCAATAATTGAAAGAAATGAGAAAAATATAGAGAGAATAATAATGTCCTGTTTTGTGTATTGTTTTCTTGTAAATACATTTTTAGCCTGTTTAAACTTGGTAAAGAAAAAAGCGATAGCTATTATGTATCCAAGACTGTTTAGAATCTTTCCAGTTAAATCAAACATATTCCTCTTCCCCTATCATATTTTAATAATTAACAATTTATTTTTAATGATACCACATTTACAATTCAATGTAAACGAAGGATAAAAAATGAAAATAAAAAACTGTTCCAGGATTTTTTGTCCCGGAACAGTTTAAATTAAATATTGTAAAAACTTATTTTTGGAATTATGATTTTTTCAGAAGATAAGATCTCTATCTCATCACTTTGAAGCTGAGGATAAATATTGCCTGTAAATACTTCTTCACCATTGTTGATAAAGAGTTCAAAAGATGAGTTATCTACAAATAATCTTATATTTGAAAGAGTCTCTATTTTACATTTTCTAATACCCTTATATCCTTTGCCACTTCTTTCTCTATTAAGAGAGATAACTCCTTTCTCACAGCTATAGCTTATTACTGTTTCGTCATTATCTGATTTACAGAATTTTATCTCTATATCATTTTTTAGTTTTCCAAATTCAATCTCAAGTTCATATGTATGACCTTTTATAGAGAAATCTTTAAGATTTATACTATTATCCACTGTGATATTATTTACTTTCATCTCATTTTTTCTCAGTTTTTTAAGATTTCTATGAGGATGCTGATAGATTTTTCCATTTTTTATTTCAAGTTCTCTTGGAAGAATGAGCATATGTACCCAGTTTTCATCTTTAACAGAAGGATGCTCCAACTCTTCTGGCATGCCCATCCATCCAATAAGAGTAGTCACTCCATTTTCATCTTTAAATGTCTGAGGAGCATAGAATTCAAATCCTCTATCAAGTTCAGTAAAATCATTCTTTTCTTTTTCAAATAGCTCTCTTACTATATACCCAGATTGATATCTGTTATTGTATAAATATCCATTTGGCTTAAGACCTTGTGGAGAAAAGATAACTGCATGTTTTTCATCTTCTTCAATATAGTCAGGACATTCACACATAAATCCGAAATCTCCCTCTATTATTTCCTCTTCAAATTTCCAATTTAAAAGGTCAGTTGAAGAAAATACAACTATTGTACCACTGAGATCCTCTCTTTGTGCTCCTATTATCATTAAGAATCTATCTTTAGATTTGAATACTTTTGGATCACGAAAGTGTCTCGTATACCCTTTGGGAATATCTATATCATCTATAACAGGTCCTTTTTTTTCAAAATTTATCCCATCTTGAGATGTAGCAAGGCACTGATAACTCGCACGAACTCCATTATTTTTTACATTTCCTGTGTAGAAAAGATAAAGTGTATCATCTTTTACTATTGCACTTCCTGAATAACAGCCGTTTTTATCATAATCCTTATCAGGTGTCAAGGCAACAGGGAGAGTTTCCCATTTTATCATATCTCTGCTTCTCATGTGAGCCCATGATTTAGGACCATGAGCACACTCATTGGGATTCCATTGATAAAAAACATGGTAATAACCTTTGAAGTATATAAGTCCATTGGGATCATTTAAAAGACCATATTCAGGAGAAATATGATATTTTGGTTTCCACATATTAAGCCTCTTTCTTCATTAAAATTTTAGTCATTATCATACCAGCTAAAATTCCTACAATTATCATTGCAAGATACATCATAAGATTATTTCCAAGGTATGCTGGTATTGCAGGAATAAATGTAACTCCCATTACAGATGGGGCAATATGGAATATAGCAGCAAAAGCACCAGCTATAGCTCCACCAATTATTCCAGCTGTGAATACTCTTGTATTAGTTAAAGTAACTCCAAATAGTAGTGGTTCAGTTATTCCAAAGAAACATGGAATGATAGATGAGAATTTAAGAGCTCTTTCCTCTTTATTCTTAATTGTCATTGTATAAGCTATTGCAGCTCCAGCCTGTCCAGCCATAGATGCTGTGATTAAAGCATTTAATGGGTTGATTCCAAGTGATGATAGGTAACTTGTTTCAACTATCATAAGTGAGTGATGTAGCCCTGTTATAGTAAGAACCTGTTGTACTCCTCCAACTATAGCTCCACCTAATCCAAATGGAAGGTCAATTATAAATTCTATTGAAGACATAACAGCGTGCTCAATCATTGTAAATACGGGTCCAATTACCATAAACGCAGCAATCATACCGATTATAATTGTTAAGAAAGGAGTGAATATCAAATCAACTACATTTGGCATCCATTTTTTAATCCATTTTTCAACATGTGCTCCAAATATACCAACTATTAAAGATGGAATTATAGTTCCTTGGAAACCTTGAATTTTGAAGATTCCAATAACAATTGGAGAGGCATTTCCACTTGCAACAGCCCATGCATTTGGAAGCATTGGAGCAACAAGCATAAGACCAAGTACCATTCCAATTACTGGAGTACCACCAAATCTTTTAAATGTAGACCATACAACTAGTGCAGGTAGGAATATAAATACAGTATCAGTTACAACTTGAGATAATGTTGTAAATTCTGGAGAAAATGTTACTCCTACTTGAGCAAGAAAACCTCTAATTCCCATGAAAAGTCCAGTAGCAACAAGAACTGGAATAAGAGGAATAAATACATCTGCTAAAGAACGTATTGTCTTTTGGAATATGTTAAGATTTGCATAAGCCTCTTTTTTAGCACCCTCAGTTTTGATACCATCAGTGTTTAAAATATCAAATACCTTATTAACATGACCTGTACCAAGAATAATCTGATGTTGTCCAGATTGATAGAAATATCCACCAATACCTTTGATAGCTTTTAGTCCAGCTTTATTTACCTTATCATTGTCCTTAGCAACTATTCTTATTCTAGTAGCACAATGCTCCAATACGTTAACATTTTCTTTTCCGCCAATATTTACAAGAATTTCCTTTGCAATATAGTTATAATCCATAATGCCCTCCTTTTATATTTTACGTTTTTAACTTTTATTTTTCTTTTTATGGGAACGGTCCCATATATTTTCAGTATAACATCTTTTTTCAAAAAGTCAATAATAATTCCATCATTTTTTACAGTAAAAAATGTATTTGTTCTTTTATAATACTCATAAATCCATAAAGTGGTAATATAATTGAATTAAAAAAATTTCTATGCTAATATAAAAATATATATTTGTAGAAGGAGATAAAGATGAAGAAGTTGACTATAAAAGAGATAGCTGAATATTCAGGAGTTGGAAAGAGTACAGTATCAAGATACTTCAATAGTGGATATGTAAGCCAGGAATCTAAGGAGAAAATAGAAAAGGTAATTAATAAATACAATTATGTTCCCAACGTTTTTGCAAGGGGAATAAAAGCTAAAAGTTCAAAGCTCATTGGAATAGTTGTTCCATGTCTTGATTCAGTTATAAGTTCTACCATACTTATGTCTTTAGACAGCTCTCTTAGAAAAAGTGGATATACTCCTGTAATTGTAAATACAAGCCATGATAAAGAACTTGAGCTTTCAAATATTGAAAATCTTGCCAGGCTAAAAGTTGAAGCTATAATAGTTATTGCAACTTCTGTTACTGATAATCATGTAAAGTTGATAAAAAAATCTCCTGTTCCAGTCCTTTTTATAGGGCAGATTCTTCCAAATGGATACTCTATTGTAAATGACGAAGAGAAGGCTGGAGAGATTTTAAGTAGCTATATAATTGGTGAAAAGTTTGAAAAGGTATTATATATTGGAGTAAATGAAGAGGATATAATGGTTGGAAAGATAAGAAAAGAGTCCCTTATTAATCCAATAATTGAAAAAGGCATTGAAGTTGATTATCTTGAGACAGATTTTTCTTATGATAATAGTTATAAAAATTTTAAGAAAGTCTATAAAAATAAAGATGTTCCAAATTGTATAGTGTGTGCAACAGATACTATAGCCTTTGGTGTTATAAAAGGACTTAAAGAGTTTCATAGTGAGATTTTAGATAAAGTTTCTATATTTAGTTATGGAGGTTATAAGGTATCAGGACTGGTGACTCCACCTATATCAACTATTAGATTTGAAAATGAGCATACTGGAGAACTTGCTTCAAAAAGTGTAATTGAGATTTTAAATGGAGAAGAGGTTGAAAAAATCCAAAAAATTGGATTTAAGTTTGAAAAAAGATAGAGGATTTTCCCTCTATCTTTCAATTCCAGGTCTGGCAAGGACACCATCAGTACTGTAATAGTGTTTGATTTCTCTCATTTCAGTAATTAGATCTGCATCAGCATAAAGTCCTTTTGGTGCATATCTTCCTGTAAGAACCAGTTCTGTTTCTTCTGGTTTAGCTTTAATAAGGTCTCTTATCTGTTCTTCAGTTATAAGTGTAAAGAATGGACAGATACAGATTTCGTCTAAGATCACAAGATCATATTCTCCACTTTCAATTATTTTCTTAACCTTTTCATATCCTTCTTTTGCCATTTGTCTATCTATATCTTTAACATGTTCTGGAGAAAAAATACAACTCTTTGTTCCAAATCTTTCTACAGTGACACCAAGTTTTTCTAGTGTTTTAAGCTCACCATATCTTTGCCCTTTCATAAATTGTCCAATATAGACTTTAAAATCATGTCCCAGTGCTCTTACAGTAAGTCCAAGACTTGCAGTAGTTTTTCCTTTCCCGTTTCCAGTATAGATATGTACCATACCTCTTTTTTTATTCAAAAGATCACCCCTTTTATCAATTTTTGAAGCTTTTATTCTATTACTTACATTCTATCACTTATTCATAGGTAAATGCAAAAATATTATTTTGTCACTGCTTTTGAGAGTGTTGTTTTTGCATTTTAATACCTGAAAACAACCTTTTAGGTCTAAAAACGCCATATTTTTTTAAAAAAAGGTATCATTTATAATAAGGAAAAATGTTTGTTATTTATATAAAAAAAGTAAAAGGGAGGATTCATTATGTTTGCGTTTATTTTATCAGTTATTGCACTTATAGTTGGTTATCTTGTATATGGAAAATTTGTAGAAAAAGTATTTGGACCTAATGATGCAAATCCAACTCCAGCAGAGAGATTAGCTGATGGTGTTGACTATGTTCCAATGAGCCTGAAAAAGACTTTCTTGATTCAGTTCTTGAATATAGCAGGAACAGGACCAATATTTGGAGCTATACTAGGTGCAATGTGGGGACCTATGGCATTTATTTGGATTGTGTTTGGTTGTATTTTTGCAGGAGCAGTTCATGACTATCTAATAGGAATGATGTCATTGAGAAAAGATGGAGACTCTGTTGCAGAACTTGTAGGACACAACTTAGGAAATGGAGCAAAACAACTTATGAGAATATTCTCAGTAGTACTTCTGGTATTAGTTGGAGTTGTTTTCGTAACATCACCTGCTGGTCTTTTAAATAAATTGATGCCACAAGTATCAACTCTTGTATTTGTATGTATAATCATTGTTTATTATATAATTGCTACAGTTTTACCAATTGATAAATTAATAGGAAAAATTTATCCAATATTTGGTGTTTGTTTATTAATAATGGCAGTTGGAATTGGAGTTGGAATAGTTGTTCAAGGATACCAATTACCTGAATTTGCATTCCGTAACTTTAACCCTAAAGGAACACCTATATTCCCAACATTGTGTATCACAATAGCTTGTGGAGCAATAAGTGGATTCCATGCTACACAATCTCCAATGATGGCAAGATGTCTAACATCAGAATCACAAGGTAGAAAAGTTTTCTACGGTGCTATGATTACTGAAGGTGTAGTTGCACTAGTATGGGCAGCTGCAGCAATGTCATTCTTTGGTGGAGTAGAAGGATTAGCAACTCAAGGAAGTAACCCAGCAGTAGTTGTTAATACAATTTCTAACACTGTTTTAGGAAAAGTTGGAGGAGCTCTAGCAATACTTGGTGTTGTTGCTTGTCCGATAACTTCTGGAGATACAGCATTTAGAAGTGCCAGACTTACAATTGCAGATGCTCTTAATTATAAACAAGGACCTATAATGAATAGATTTATAATTGCTATTCCTCTATTTGCAATAGGTATCGTTCTATGTAATGTTAACTTTAACATTCTTTGGAGATACTTTAGCTGGTCAAACCAAACTCTTGCAGCAATTGCATTATGGGCAGCAGCAACATATTTAGCTAAGAATAAAAAATTCTATTGGATAGCTTTAGTGCCAGCAGTATTTATGACTGTAGTATGTACTTCATTTATAGTAATATCTCCAATTGGATTTAGAAATCTATTACACGCTTTAGATGATAATAGCGTACTTATGACTGGAAATATATTAGGAATTGCTCTAGCAATTATCTGTTTAATTGGATTCTTCCGTATGTTAAAAAGACAAAACAGTGTAGAAGGAACAGTTGAACTTGAAGAAGCCGAATAATTTAGTTTAACTATACAAACCAAATTTAAAAAACTGGTATTGGCTTAGGCCTCTACCAGTTTTTCTCTTTATTAGGATAAAAATTAAACCGAAATATCTCTTGCTCCGTTTTCTATATCTTTTAAATATCCCATTATTTTCTTTTTAAATTCAGCATCTCCCATTTTGCTTAATGCTTTAAGAATTGCTTCATTTCCAACTTCTCTCAAGTGGTCATCAGCATAGTCAAGAAGGAACTCTTTAAGAGTCATAAGTGCATTTGCTTCACACATAACATTTATTTTTCCACTCTTAGCTATTTTCATAAATCTATCTCCAGTACGTCCAGATCTGTAGCAAGCTGTACAGTAACTAGGGATATATCCACTTTTAATAAGGCTTTCAAGCATTTCCATAGGAGAACGGTGATCTCCTACTTCAAATTGAGCTGTATTTTTATTTTCTTCTGAATATCCACCTACACCAGTACAAGATCCAGTACTTACTTGAGAAATACCAAGATCAATTACTTCATCTCTAAATCCAGCTTCTTCTCTTGTAGATAAAATCATACCAGTATAAGGAACTGCAAGTCTTAATACTGCAACTATCTTTTTAAATTGTTCATCATCAACAAGGTGAGGATACTCTTTTAAAGTTACATTACTAGCTTGTCTTATTCTAGGAACTGAGATAGTGTGAGGACCTACTCCAGTCACTTTTTCAAGTTCATTTGCATATAAAATCATAGCAACTGTTTCATATTTAGGGTCATATAATCCGTATAGTACTCCAATACCAACGTCATCTATTCCCCCTTCTCTAGCTCTAAACATAGCAGTAGTATGGTAGTAGTAATCCTTTTTAGGACCTCCTAAGTGAACACTGTCATATGTTGGCTTATGGAAAGTTTCCTGGAATAGAGTATATGTACCTATTTCTGCTGCTTTTAATTTTCTGTAGTTTTCAACAGTAGTTGCAGCAATATTGATATTTATTCTTCTGATATTTCCATTTTCAAATTTAATTGAATAGATATCTTTGATACATTGTAAAATGTAATCTAAAGAACAGTTAATAGGGTCTTCTCCAGCTTCTAATACTATTCTTTTGTGTCCTAATTTTTCAAGTGCTTTTACCTCTTCAACTAGCTGTTCTCTTGTTAATTTTTTTCTTGATAGTTTGTCATTACAGTGTTGGTAACCACAGTATTTACAGTTATTTACACAGTAGTTACTTACATATAAAGGAGCAAACATAACGATTCTTTTACCATAGATTTTTTCTTTGATTGATTTTGCAACTTTAAACATTTCATTTAAAAGATCTTGATCTTGTATGTTTAAAAGAATTGCAGCTTCTTCAGCAGTGATTCCAAGTGCTGCTTTAGCTTTTTCTAATATCTTGGTAACAATCTCTTTATCCTGAGATTTTTCTTTGGCAGAGTTAAGTATACTGTTAATTCTGTCTTCGTTTAAAAATTCAATACTATACTTTTCTTCTCTCATTATTGCCTCCATTAAGATTTTTTACCTTATTATTATAGCATAGTTATCACAATTTCACTACACTTTTAATAATAGTATACTTTTTATGGATAAGATAAGTGCAGAAAGTGGGCATAAATTGTAAAAGTTAGAAAAAATTTAGATAAATTAAAAATCTTCATTTTATATAGTATAATAGATATATAAATATATTTAGGAGGCATAGCATGAGAAAGCCAAAAATAATATTAGAAATAGTGGATAAACTTGGAAAATATAATTGTCATAGATGTCATAAAATTGGAGAAAAATTTGATTTTGATATTGATAGAGGGAAAATTTGCCCTATGGCATTGCATAGTGGATTTCCATATATAGATATTCTACGTTACAATGGGGATCTTCCTACTACTTCAAATGGAGATTATAGATTCTGTTGTCCTGATTCAGATGTAGCAATGGTATTTAAAATTATAGTTGAAGATAAATAGCAATTTAAAATACAATAGAAAAAAATTTAGAAGAGAGAGGGGATTATTTTAATGGAAAATCCCCCTTTTAACTAAGTTTACTAGTAAAAAGGGGGGAGGATTAAATTTATATGCTTTTATAGTTAATACTTAACACCTTTCCAATAGATTGGTGTATATACTTCAGTTTCTTCTGAAAGGTTAATATCTTTAAGAGCCCATTTTTTAAACTCTTCAAAACCAGTTCTATCTACGATATATCCAATATGTTCCTTTCCCCCTGGAGCATCTTTTGATATATATTTTGTAACATAGTCATATGTATTTAAAATAACTTTAGTTATAGTATCTTCATCAGTCCATTTTAAGAAGTCTTCTCCTAATCTTGGATTTTTCTTTCCTGTTCTTCCAAGAAGAGTAAGTCTATAATATTTCTTTTTACTTCTAGTCCATGCCATGTTAGGGCAGTTAAGAACGCATTCTCCACAACCTATGCATCTTTCATGGTCTCTTTCAGGTCTATAGTTGACAGAGGTTAAAGCTCCAGTTGATTTTCTTTGACATGCTCTTACACATGCACCACAACTTACACATCTATCAGGATTAAATTGAGGAAGTGTCATTCCCATAATTCCAAAGTCATGCATTCTAACTTTGGCACAATCATTAGGACAACCTGTAAGAGCTATTTTAAAATGCAAATCATGTGGAAATACTTCTTTTTCAATTCTTTTAGCAAAACTTGAAGTATCATAACATGCGAAAGGACATACATTATTTCCAATACATGCAGTTATATTTCTTGTACCAGAAGCTGAATATCCTTTTCCTTTTTCAGGTTGATTTATTCCTAATCCTTCTATTATAGGTTGTAACTTGGCATTTACTTCAGGGATTTTTTCAAATGGTATTCCAGGTATTTCAAATCCTTGACGGCTTGTAATATGTACAAGTCCATTTCCATAAGTTTGAGCAATCTCCTGTATCATTGAAAGAAATTTTGCATCAAGATGTCCACCAGGAACACGAACTCTTGAAGCAGTAAAACCTCTCACTTTAGTTACTCTGAAAGCATTTTTCTTAATATCTTTAGTGTTTATATCCATTTTTTCACTCCTAATCTAACAAAGTACGACCTTTAACATAGTTAAATACAGGGCCATCTACACATACATAGATATCACCTATTTTACAGTGACCACATTTACCAATTCCGCAGCACATCTTTCTCTCTTGGGAAATCCATATGTTTTCAGGCTTGATTCCTGCCTTTAGAAGAGCTAAGGATGAGAATTTCATCATTGCAGGAGGACCTACTACTATTGCAACGGCAGAAGAAATATCTTTAAATTTTAATTTTGGTATAAATTCTGTTACAAGACCTACTTTGTATTGAGTAGTTTCTTCACCTTGGTCAACAGTTAGAATATATTCCATTTTCTCCTTCCATTTAGGAATATCATCTTTAAAAAGAATAAATTCAGGTCCTTTATATCCAGTTATTAATTTTAAATCCTTAACTTCATCTCTATGGTCTGCAAAGTATTCTATTACCCCTCTTACAGGAGAAACTCCAGTACCACCAGCTACTATAACAAGTTCCTTATTTTTATAAATATCAATATCAAATCCATTTCCATATGGACCTCTTAAGAATAATTTTTCTCCAACATATTTTTCAAATATCTCATTAGTAACTTTTCCAACTTTTCTAATAGTAAAATCTATTGTATCTTTTCCTATTCCACTTACTGAAATAGGTGCTTCACCATATTTAGGAATAGAGACTTCAAAAAATTGACCAGGCTTTACGTCATCTTTAGTGTATCTCATTCTAAAAGTATACTCTATATCAGTATGTTTTATTACCTCTACTATCTCAGATAGAAATGGTATGTACTCATTAGTCATTTTTTTCAGTCACCTCTTCCATAGCTTTTTCCAGATTATTTATTGCATTTGAAAAAGATATATATTCTGGGCAGATATCATCGCATCTTCCACAACCAACACACATATGATATCCAAAACGCTGTTTGAAATCTAAAACTTTGTGAAGGACTTTAAATCTCATACGCTGTCCATGCTGTTTACGATATGCACCGCCACCAGCTACATCTGTGTATCCATCAACCATGCATGAAGCCCAAACTCTTTTTCTTTCTCCAACACGTCCATTATCTCTATAGAAAATATCCTGCATTGTGAAACATGTACATGTAGGGCATACAAAATTGCATCTTCCACAGGCAATACATCTCGAATCATATTGGTTCCAAAGAGTGCTTTTTGCCACATCACTACTTAAATTTTTAGGAATATTTACTTTTATATTATTTTCTGTTACATAGTCAGGAGTTACATCTATTTTCTTTGTATTATGAGTTTTAAAAAATTCTTCCCACTCTTTATCTTTTATATCTACAAAAAGACCATCTTCTGAGTAGTTCATAGCCATTGAATAATTTTCACATCTATTTGTATTCATATCTACACAGAAGCAGTTATCAAAAGAGTTTTTGCACCCAATAAGTATAAACTTGACTCTATCTCTTAATCTCTTATAGTAAAAATCTTCATTGCCATTTGCTAAGTAAATTTGGTCTAGTCTTTTCACTGCATTTAAATCACAGCTTCTTAAAAAGATTACAGCTCCTTTTTTTCTATTATCAGCTTCTTTTACTACATCTTCAGTAAAATAAAAAAGAGTTTGAACTATTGGAAGAATAACCTCTTTAAAGGAAAATTCAGACTTCTTATTAAATTCAATCTCTTCCACTTTGTTAACTTTTCCATATCTTATACAATCAGTATCAGAAAATCTTCCACCATTTTCATAAACCACTGGAGCATAGATATCATACTCATCTTTTAAACTATTGAAAAACAGGTTGATATCTTTCTCACTCAATTGAAAACCCATATTGTCCTCCTTGCTACTTTTTAAAATTTCTGATTTTAATTATAGCAAAAAAGCAATATGGGTTTAGTAAGATTTATCACGTTTTTTTAAAATAATTTAAAAGTTTATCTTTATCTTTGACTATTATTCGATTTCTTTTTACAAGAATAAGGTTTTCTTCAGAGAGAACTTTTAATTGTCTTGATACAGTTTCTCTTTTAGAACCAACAATATCTGCGAGATATGATATAGATAGCTTGAATCCAATCTCTATTCCATTTGGAGTATTTTTACCAAAATCTCTTGAAAATTTCCATAGTTTTGAGGCAATCTGTTTATCAAGTCTTACAGAGTTAGATGTATTTTTTAACTGATGAAACATTCTTCTTATTCTGTAGGCCATACCATTTAAGGTATTTTTACATAGAGTAAAATCCTCTTTCATAAGATTTTCAAATTCTGAAACATTTATCTCAAGTATTTTTGAATTACATAATAGTTCACAATTTAATGAGGCAACAGGTTTTTGAATAATAACCTCATTTAAAAAATCCCCTTTTCCATGTATAAAAATGACTTTTTTATCAAGAGATGGACCTATTTTATATAGAGCAGCTATCCCATCAACAATAAAGAAGAGAGTATTTACATTATCTCTATCTAAGAAGAGGTGCTCTCCTTTTTTATAGAGTTTTATTTGTGAAAATGCTGCTATTTTATTTTTAGTTTTATTATCTATATTGGCAAAAATTTTAATTATATCTATAAAATTATTCATATTTCCCTCCTCTTTTCTATTTATCTTAAGTATATAGAAAGAAGAGAATAAAATCAATAACATTAAGGTCTTATCTGGTCCTAAAGGATACAGCTTCCATAAGATGCTCTTTTTCAATATTTTTAGAATTATCTAAGTCTGCAATGGTTCTTGCTATTTTAAGAATTTTATCATATCCTCTTGCAGATATTTCCATCGCCTTTATTACCTGTTTGAAATAGTTTTTTAATTCTCCAGACAGAGTACAATATTTTTTAATATCCTTTTGGGTCATCTCTCCATTACAAAGTTCACTGCCAAATCTTTTATATTGAATATTTCTGGCTTTTATTACTCTTTTACGTATAGCAGTGGAAGACTCACTTTTTTCTTCTGACATAAGCTCTTGTTCAGAAAGTCTTCTTATTTCAATATGCATATCTATTCTATCCATTATTGGCCCAGAGAATTTCTTCATGTATTTGTCTACCTCTGTTTGAGTACAGATACATTTATCTCCTTCGTAATAAAATCCACATGGACATGGATTACTTGCAGCAAGAAAGATAAAGTCAGTTTTAAATTCAGCTCTATAAAGTGCTCTTGAAATAGAAACTTTTTTATCTTCAAGAGGCTGTCTTAAACTTTCTAATACACTTCTTGGAAATTCTCCTATTTCATCTAAAAACAGTATTCCACCAGAAGCCAGAGATACTTCCCCAGGAGTTATTTTTTTACCACCACCAATTATAGCAACAGGACTGCTTGTATGGTGTGGAGCTCTAAAGGGTGGAATGTTAACTATTGGTGTATTTTCATTTAATTCTCCTGCAATGCTGTGTATTTTAGTAGCTTCAATTATCTCTTTTTCACTCATAGGGGGCATAATCCCCTGAATTCTTTTGCAAAGCATGGATTTGCCAGAGCCAGGACTTCCTATTAAAATTATATTATGTTTTCCAGCAGCAGCTATTTCAAGACCTCTTTTAGCCATTACCTGCCCCTTTACATCTGAAAAATCCAGGTCATTTTCTATTTCAGGGAGGATATTTTTTAAGGGTGGTTTTGAAATCTCATTTTTAGAAATAAAAAAGGCAGCTTCACTTAAAGTAGATACAGGAATAATATCTATATCTTTTATAAGGGAAGCCTCCTGATAATTCTCCAGAGGTAAAACCACTCCTTTATATCCATTTTCCTTAGCAAATATAACAGTGTTAATAGCACCTCTAACAGATTTTATATTTCCATTGAGAGATAATTCACCTATGAAGAGATAATTGTTTAAAACATCATATCTGTCCTTTATAAAGCCCATAGCACACATAATACCAATAGCTATTGGCAAATCAAAGTGAGCTCCCTCTTTTTTTACACCTGCAGGAGATAGATTTACTATTATTTTTTTAGGTTCCAATCTGAAGTCACTATTTTTCAGAGCTGTTCTTATTCTATCTTTGCTTTCTGAAATAGCAGTATCTCCCAGCCCAATTATAGAAAATATTGGCAAACCACTACTTATATCTATCTCTGTTTCTACTAAAAATGATTCTGCTCCCAGATAACTGGAACTTAAGACTCTTTTATTCATTATAATCCCCTCGAAATTCTCTTTATTTCGATGGTAACACACAAGGTGTATCCTTACAAACTCATATAGGAATTCTGAAAATAAAAAAGCACAGTAAAAAACTGTGCTTCTATATCCAATGGTCGTCGTTTCCTATAAAATGTATTATCTCATGTGCAGCATTAAGCTGGTTAATATCAACAATGCCTCTTTTTTTATTTGCTACTGTAATTTTAGCAAAGTTTACAGTTCTAGTTCCATCTTTTTCAAATATTGGAAATCTAATACGGACATTGTCAGATGTAACCTCAATAACTGTAACACCCTTTCCTTTGTAAGCCACCTTCCAATTTATGTTTTCTATATCAGGATACCTGGTTCCTTCTTTTAAAAGTCTATCTGACATTCTTTCAAGTGCTTCTTTGTCTCCATGACCAAATTCAAGCTCTGACAATATTATGTCACTTACAATTGCTTGAAGTTTAAGATCCACTCCATTTTCATGATTAACTTCTAAGAACTCTCCTGCTATTATATGATGGTCCACAATTCTCTCTACACTATCTCCATTATTTGCCTTGATAGCCTTTATTCTTTTGATATAATCCTGATCATTTTCAGTGCAGGAAATAAGTGCAAAAGTGAGAGAGCATCCCAGCATTGAAAGAATCTTTCTCATTTTAGTTCCTCCAAATTTATAATGATTATAATCAATACTGAGATTTTAACATAAAGATGAAAAATGTGCAAGAAAAGAGAAGAGCACCCTAATGAAAGGGTGCTCAAATTAAAGGCTTTAGAATAATTTATTTAAGACATGTCCAGTTTTCTCAAATTCTGAAATGTTCTTTAAAGCTATTTCAACCATATTTGCTACTGCTTCGTCTGTATAGAATGCATAGTGAGGAGAAACAATTACATTATCTAAAGCATGAAGTTTGTTGAATACCTCATCTTCAATATGGCATTGGCTTCTATCGCAGTGCATGATTCCTAATTCTTTTTCATATACGTCCATAGCATATCCAGCAATCTGTTTGTTTTCAAGAGCTTCTAACATAGCTTTACTATCTACAAGTCCACCTCTACTTGTATTTACAAGAACTGCAGTTCTCTTCATCTTTTTAAGAGTTTCTGCATTTATCATATGGTAGTTTGAATCAAATAGTGGCATATGTAAAGAGATAACGTCACTTGTTCTTAACAGTTCATCTAAAGATACATATTCAAGATATTCTTTAGCTTCTTCACAAGGGTAGATATCATAAGCAATAACTCTTGCACCAAGTCCTTTAAATCCTTTTGCAGCTTCTCTACCAATACGTCCAGTACCAATAATTCCTACTACTGATTTTCTGATTTCAAAACCGATAAGTCCTTTTAATGAGTAGTTGTTTACAGCTGAGTGTTGCATCATAATTTTAACATTTCTTGCAAGCATAAGTGCTGAAGTAATAGCATATTCACTTATGGCATTTGGTGAATATCCAGGAACGTTACTTACTTGAAGTCCATACTCTTTTGCAGCTTCAAGGTCGATTTTCTCATATCCTGTACTTCTGTCAGCAACTACCTTTACACCAAGGTCAGCAACTATTTTTAAAGCTTCTCTTGTAGCAAGACAGTTTCCTAATATTGATATAGCATCATATCCTTTTGCTTTGTGAGCATTTTCAACACCGAAATTTTCTTTTACTATATCATATTCTATTCCAAATTCTTTTGTATATCTTTGTATAGCATCCATTTCATCAGGTCTAACTGCATACATTAAAACTTTCATATATCATCTACTCCTTTTTTAATATTATTGATATGTAATTTGATAATCTTCAGGTTTAACTAGAGGTATTACTTTTTTAAATACAATATCAAATACAAATCCAAGTATAACTGGGAATACTATAAATACAAGTCCAGCTACTACAACAGATGTACCAGTATTGATAGCGTTTAAAGGTCCAATAAGTCCAGATAATCCAAATCCAGCACTCATAGTAGTTCCTTTAATATCAAATATTGCAGCACATAGTCCAAGTACTCCAGCATTTGCAATTACAGGTAAAAGCATAATAGGTTTTTTAACAAAGTTTGCCATTTGCATCTTAGGAGAACCTAGGAAGTGAGCAATACTTGTACCAAAAGAGTTTACCTTCCATCCAGATATTGCAAGTCCAATACCAGCTGCTACTATTCCAAGGTTTGCAGCACCACTTGCTATTCCACCAATTTGAATAGCTACTGCTACTCCAACTGTTGAGAACGGCGATACAATAAGAAGTGCAAAAATAATAGCAATTAAGATTCCCATAATGTATGGTTGTAATGTAGTGATGTGGTTGATGATGTTTCCAAGAATACCAGTTGCTTTACTGATATATGGAAGTGTAAACATACCAATTCCACCAGCTATTACAATTACAATTAAAGGAATTAATAGGATAGTGTAAGCTTTTAATGAGTTACCAAGTTTGATAACTATAAAAGCAGCAATTGCAGCAGTTATGGCAGTGTTAATAACGTCACCAGTTCCTGCTAAAGTTAAAAGTCCGTCTTTTACTCTAATGACTCCACTTCCTACTGCACAGGCAATAGCTATTGAAGTAGTTTGAATTGGAGTAAATTTAAATAACATTCCAACACACACTCCAATTGCTAAAGGTAACATAGAAGTAGCCATTTTAGTAATTAAAAGAATAGTTCCAGATATAGCAAGATGTCCAGATAAAGCTTTCATAAGCTCTCCAAGTAAAGCTCCAGGTATCAAAGCAACAACTATACCAATTGATAAACCTGCTAGAATCTTGTCTGAAAATTTTTGTTCGTTCATTTTATTTCCCCTTTCAAATATAAATTTGGTATTATATTATAGCATTATAATCACAATAAGGCAACAATATTGGTCTAGTATAAAATGTATTAAAAAAGTAAAGTAAAAACAAGAAAAAAATGAAGTATACAAAATATTATTTTTTATATGGAGAATAGAACATAAAAAATGATAAAAACTATTTATTTTTTTGAAATTTATGATAAAATAGTAAGATATTTCTGAAAAAAATAAGTGTTTTAATTTAAGGAGAAGATGAAATTGCAAATAATTAATTTTTTACTTATTGGAATAAGTTTGGCTATGGATGCTTTTGCTGTATGTGTATGCCAGGGAATGGCTACCAATGAAAATAAGGAAAAACTTGGGATAAAGTTAGGTATTACTTTTGGAGCTTTTCAGGCAGTGATGCCATGGTTAGGATATAGAATTGGAAATATCTTCAGTGATAAGATATCTGTCTATGGTGGAGTTATTGCATGTATAATCCTTGTTCTTATTGGACTTAATATGATAAGAGAAGCAAGAGAAGATGAAGAGTGCAGTGTAATAAGTGATGCAAAGACACTGATGGTATTAGGTGTAGCAACCAGTATAGATGCTCTTATTGTTGGGTTTTCATTTGCATTTGAAAATGTGGAGAATATATATGTAGGAGTCTTATTAATAGGAGGAGTTACATTTTTAATATCGTTTATTGGAACAACAATAGGTTATAAGATTAAAGAGATAATAGGAAAAAAGGCTCAATATCTAGGTGGAATAGTTCTTATAATATTGGGAATAAAAGCTTTAGGAGAAAATTTTTAGACAGCAAAAAGAGGTGCTCGGGACACCTCTTTTTGAGTTTGTTTCTTAAGTTTATATGTGTGTGTAATTAAAAGTTATATCTGAATCCAGCATAGTAACTTCTTCCATCTGCTGGGTAGTAATTTTTATTAGTTGAACCAAATATTCCATTTGCATATTTTTTGTTAAACATATTTCTTATTCCTGTATATACTTCTAATCCATCATTTACTTGATATTTAACATTAATATCAGCAGTAGTATGAGAGTTTAATTTTCCGAATTTGTTTGCAAAATCATCGTTTACATAAGCTTTACCTACATAGTAAACATCGAAATTTCCAAGAAGTTTATCTGTAAAGTTATATGTTACTCCTGCGTTAGCATTCCATCTAGGTACTCCTGGAAAGTCATTTCCAGAGTAGTCTCCACCTTTTATTTTAGGTTGAATATACGTAATATTCTCTCTTAAGGTAAAATTATCAAAGTAGTGTTGTAGAGCAATTTGTCCTCCAATTCTTTTAACTTTATCACTAAAGTTTTTATTTGCTCCAGTCCACATAGAACCTGGAACATTAAATCTTTTATCATATAGTATTTCTTTGTCAGTATCTATTCTGAAAACAGAAGCAGATATATAGGTATTTTCATACATATCTTTGATACCTAATTCATAAGCGTCATTTTTTTGTAATTTTATATCTCCATACCATGCATTTAAATCTTGAATAGTTGGTGCTCTAAATCCATGGTTATAGCTTACATATACACTACCTGTATCTGAATATAAGTAGTTAGCAGCAAGTTCCCAAGAGTTAGCATTGAATTTTTTAGAGGCTGGAGTAGTTGTAAGTAACCAAGCAGACCCAACATTTACATATTCATTTTTATTATAGTCATAATCTATTTTTTCATGTCTGAATCCTTGAGTAAATTGAAAATCTCCAACAGTAGTTTTATTCATTAAATAGCCAGCATAAGATTTTCTTTTCTGATCCTTAACATCGTTCATCTTATCTTCTGATTTACCATCTTTGTAGTCTCCTCCTAAGATAATATAGCTGTTATCAGCATATGTATATTTGACTTGAGGTTTTATAAAAGATTGAGTAGCACGAGTATGACTCCTTGAACCTTCATATTCTCTTGCATCATATCCACCATACATCATGAAATCTACATTGTCCGTAAGTTTAGTATCGTATTTTGCTGAATAATTATCTTCAGTCATTTTTGATAATCCACCATAGCTACCAGCTTGTTTAGGACTATCTTCGAATTGTTCTTCTGTTAATGAGCCAGCATAATAGTCTTTTGTATTACTATGTCTATATTTTACATCTAAAGAACCGTTATCAAGAAGGTATTTTCCTCTTAAAAAAACAGAGTTCTTAGTGTCATCGTTATCATTAGGTTTTTCTTTACTTCTATATTCATTACTTTTATATCCATTGTAGGCAACATCCATAAGAAGTCTATCTGTTACTTTTGTTCCATAGTGAAGATTTCCATTTAACGTGCTCCATGAACTTGCTTCAAGTCCCATTGAACCATAATTTTCTTTGTTCTGAGGAGCTTTTGTTATGATATTGATAACTCCTCCTATAGCACCATCACCATACATCACATTTCCACCAGCAGGAATAACTTCGATTCTATCAATTATGCTTACAGGTATTTGTGAAGTATCATATCCATTTCCTTGTACTGAGTTTAATGGAATTCCATCTAAAAGAACTAAAGTATTTTGTCCAGCAGTAGCACCAAAACCTCTTAAGTCAAATTGTGCATCTGCTCCATCCATTTTAGATACAGTTAATCCAGGCACACCTTTTAAAGCATCGGCTACAGTGTTAGCTCCCTTATTTTGTATCTCTTCTTGAGTAACTATTGTTATATCTTTTGCAGTGTCTAATACAGTTGTTTCAAAGTTTTCAGTAGTGATAAGAGTTTCATTTAATTTTCCAGTTGAAATCTCCCTACCTTGAGCAGCTAAAGAAGTACCAACTACTAATAAAGCTGCAACCATTAAAGTTTTCTTCATTGTTGTCCTCCAATTATAATTATAAAAACTTTAACCAGGTGCCCTTATCCATAATATAGTTCAATTACAATACTGGGGTAAGAATCTGAATAATAAAGGATAAGAGCCCTAATTAAATTAAAATGATAAAATTATGTGACTTATATCACATTTTTTATTATAACACAAATTATTAAAAAATCTAGGCTATAAAAATAAAAAATATCTATTGCAAAAAAGAATTAGATATGATAATATAATCTCCGGATAAGTAAAAAAAACGTCAAAAAAGTTATAAAAAACTTGACATTTTAATAAAAATCCCTTATACTGTTAGAGTATGAGATAAAAAAAATAATGATTAAAGCAGAAACAACCTTTCTCACCTTATGGGTCGCGAACTTACATAGGGTCAAAACTTTTAGAACTTAAAGAGATTACATTGATATAGATGATAAAAGTTATGAGTACAGGACATGTTTCGTCCTGTTTTTTTATTTTATGGTTGGTATAACAGTGGAGGTGTTGTATTATTACTGATAAGATTAGAATCAACGAAAAAATTAGAGGAAAAGAATTTAGAATAATTTCCTCAAGTGGAGAGCAATTAGGAGTTATGACTTCTAATGCAGCATTAGAGATAGCAAGACAAGAGGGGCTAGATTTAGTAGAAATAGCAGCAAATGCTAAACCACCTGTATGCAAAATTATGGATTTTGGAAAATACAGATATGAACAAACTAGAAAAGCTAAAGAAGCTAAGAAAAATCAGAAACAGGTAGTTGTAAAAGAGGTTAAGGTAACAGCTAGAATAGATACTCACGACCTTGAAACAAAAATGTCTCAAGTAGAGAAATTTTTAAAGAAAGAAAACAAGGTTAAAGTGACAATGGTTCTTTTCGGTAGAGAAAGAATGCAACAATCATTAGGTGTAGATACACTAGATGAGATTGCTGAAAGATTTGCTGAAATTGCTGAAGCTGATAAAAAATATAACGACAGACAAAAGCATATTATACTTACACCTAAAAAATAGTGTTAAGTAAATAGTTACGGTTTTAAAGATTTGAGAGGAGGACATTATTATGCCAAAAATGAAGACTCATAGAGGAGCTAGAAAAAGAATTAAAGTTACAGGGACAGGTAAATTTATTGTAAAACACTCTGGAAAAAGTCACATTTTAACTAAGAAAGATAGAAAGAGAAAAAATCACCTTAGAAAAGATTTCGTAGTTACTGAAACTTTAAAAAGACATATGCAAGCTTTACTACCATATGGAAAAGGAAGATAATTAAATTATCATAGAATGAATTATTGTGACAATTAGGAGGAAAATAAATGAGAGTTAAAACTGGAATAGTTAGAAAAAGAAAACATAAAAAAGTTTTAAATGCCGCTAAAGGATTTAGAGGGGCATCTGGTACAGTTATAAAACAAGCTAAACAAGCTACAATGAGAGCTGCTGCTTACGCTACAAGAGATAGAAAAGTAACTAAGAGAAGAATGAGACAATTATGGATCATCAGAATCAACGCAGCTGCTAGATTAAATGGATTAACTTATTCAACTTTAATCAACGGACTTAGAAAAGCTGGAATCGTTTTAGACAGAAAAGTACTTGCTGACATCGCTCTAAACAACGCAGCTGAATTCGCTAAATTAGCTGAAACTGCTAAAGCAGCATTATAATTAATTGATAATTATAAGATTTTGAGAGAACTTTAGGTTATAAGGTTCTCTTTTTTTTATGCAAAAGTGGAAGAAGGAACATTGGTAATAGTTAGTGTGATTAATAAAAGTTTTTTAGAGATTAAAGAAAGATAATAATAAAAAGAGCTGTGCAGACCTAAGTTAAATCTGTTACAGCTCTTAATTTTTAAGGTTTTAAAAAACTAAATGAATAAATACTGAAAGTAATATCAGAATTATTATAAAAGAAAGACATCCAGTTATAATGCTTAATGTTATTCTAAACACTATATAGAATACAATAGCAGCTAAAATAAATGCTACCATTTTTCCCTCCTATTATAATGGAAAATTCATACAGAAAGCTTCTACTTCTTCTTTGATTTTCTGTAATTTTTCATCATTTTTAACATTGTTAATAGCTTCTAAAATAAAGTGAGCTATTTTTTTCATTTCAGGCTCTTTCATTCCTCTGGTAGTTACAGCTGGAGTTCCGATTCTGATTCCACTTGTAATCATAGGTTTTTCTTTGTCATAAGGTATTCCATTTTTATTAACAGTGATTCCAGCTTTGTCTAAAGCTTTTTCAACCTCATCTCCAGTAAGTCCTTTAGAATTTTTAGTATCAACAAGCATCATATGGTTATCAGTTCCACCACTTACTATTCTAAGTCCACCCTTTTCAAGTTCTTCTGCAAGTGTTTTGGCGTTTTTAACTATCTGTTGTTGATACTCTTTGAAATCGTCACCTAATGCTTCTTTAAATGCAACAGCTTTAGCAGCTATTATATGCATAAGTGGTCCACCTTGGATTCCAGGGAATATAGTTTTATTGATTTTTTTAGCTATTTCTGGGTCATTAGTCATGATGATTCCACCACGAGGTCCTCTTAAAGTCTTATGAGTTGTACTAGTTACAACATGAGCATAAGGAATAGGGCTAGGGTGAATTCCAGCAGCTACAAGTCCAGCAATATGGGCCATATCTACCATTAGATATGCTCCAACTTTATCTGCAATTTCTCTGAATCTTTTAAAATCAATTATTCTAGAATATGCACTTGCTCCTGCAATTATCATTTTAGGTTTAACTTCAAGAGCTAATTTTTCTAAAGCATCATAATCGATTCTTTCATCAGTTTCAGATACACTATATGAATATATTTTATAATCTTTTCCTGAGAAGTTTACATTTTTACCATGAGTAAGATGTCCACCATGATCAAGTTTCATTCCAAGTACTGTATCACCAATATTTAAAAGTGCTTTATAAACTGCCATGTTAGCTTGTGAACCTGAGTGTGGCTGTACATTTACATATTTTACGTTAAATAGTTTTTTTAGTCTTTCCTGAGCTAATTTTTCCACTACGTCAACATGTACACATCCACCATAGTATCTTTTATCTGGGTATCCTTCAGCATACTTATTTGTCATAACACTTCCAGCAGCTTCTAATACTGCATCTGATACGAAGTTTTCTGACGCTATAAGCTCAATCCCGTTATTTTGTCTCTTTTTTTCTTTTTCAATAGCTTCAAATACCTCTTTATCTACTTCTTGTAATTTCTTTTTGTTTCTCATTAAATACTTCCCCCCTTATTATTTAAAGAATTCTTCCCATTGATCTTTTTTAAATCCAATAAGAACTCCTTTATCAGCAATTACCAAAGGTCTTTTTACCAGCATACCATTGGAAGATAGAATATCTAACATCTCATCTTCAGAGGCTTTTGCAAGTTTTTCCTTTAAATTCATCTGTCTATAAAGAACTCCACTTGTGTTAAAGAATTTTTTAACTGGAAGTCCACTTAAGGCAACATATTTTTTCAATTCTTCTTTTTTAGGATTATCCTCAACGATATGTCTACTTGTAAAATCAATTTTGTGTTCTTCAAGCCATTTTCTGGCATTTATACAAGTTGAACATTTTGGATAGTTAATAAATAATACAGACATATACATACCTCCTTAGTACTTTGCTTATGAATTAATTATATCATATTTTATCAGGTATAAAAAAGTTTTATCTAAAAACTTCAAGAAGACCCCCTCCTCTTTAGGTGGGAGATGAATTGAAATTTTTTTGCTCTTAAATGTATGATATAATTAAGTATATGAAAAGGAGGTGATTTTGTATGTATCTTACAGTTAAACAACAACTTAAACATCTTTCTAAAGAAGAATATCTTTCTCTTAGAGAACTTTCCCATGCTGCTAAAAATCTATAT